>NZ_JAAGPS010000062.1:0-42492 GCF_017105025.1 Paraburkholderia sp. Ac-20336
TCAGCGAATTCCATATGGGCCAGCAGGTCGACCGGCCTGCATCAACGGGCCGGACATAAGCGTGCTGCCTTTACCTGTAGACCAGAAATGCAAACCAGCTTGCAATCCGGGAGGCGTCCACATAAGGGTTCTTAGTGCAGCGCGAAGCGAATACCTTCCGTCTCGCGCTGCTGGATTACTGCGGTCATTCGCTCACGTCGCGCGGTAACGTGCCTTGGCTGAAGATTTCGGAGTTCGTCCAAGGTGCGAACGAAGACGTTATGACGTTGATTCTCGAAACCACGTCGAAGCCGCAAGGGTCGCAATCGACGCCATATCTGGAACAGAAGAAGCGCGAACTGGCCGAACGCAAGGCAAAGGACGGCGGCGAAGAAACGATGAACTTCTTTTCAGCGTTCGCGAAGGCGATAGGCCATACGACAACGCCGGAACCGGAAGAAGAAAGCACGGGTTTCAATTTCATTGCCGCCGCCTTCAATGCGGGACTGCCTGACGGTCATCCGCTCAAGCGCAAGCGGTAAGCGTCACGAACCCGCCTTGAGCGGTTTTTTTCTTGTCCGCCGTTTCAGGATCAACCCGCCAACGTTGGCAAGTGAAAGAACGGTCAAGACGAATGCCAGAATATCGGTTAATGCTTTCATGGGGAGATTTCCTCTAACCGGGCGTGATTACCCATCACCATGAAATTAGCGATTACTCGCCAGCCTCCGGCCCTGCCGTGAAAATCTTTTCACGGCGCGCGGAAGCGTTGACCGGCATTGCACCGTCCAACAATTTTATAGACCTTTTCGGAACGTTGGCATATGGGCTTCGCGCCCTGCCGTTCCAAGCTGAGCGGAGCTTTCCGCGATTAGCGAAACACTTTTCTAGACTATTTTTCGGTTTCGCTGGTTCCAAACCCGGCTTCGCTTCAATCTGGGTTACGTCTTCGCGACTATCGCACGGCACCGAAGTATGACGGCGCTGTAGCTGCGGACGAATACGCGGAACGCATTCTGAAGCGAATCGAACAATTGGGCGGATTACTCGCCAAGTGGTAAATGAACGGGGTAACGATGAAAAGACTTTGCGCGCTCGCGATGCTGGTGTTGCCGATGCTTGCCCAGGCGCGCGGATGGCACTACTACGGACACCACCGTAGCGGGTGGCCCCTCTTCTGGTTCATTTGCTTGATTATCGCGTGGACAATCGCGAAGGAACTGTTCAAAGAGTGGCGGATTTCCGCTCGGAAGTTCTTCGAGCGTCAGCGACGCGAACCCGGCTGGATCGTTGACTTCCTTCGAGCCTGTCGAAAGCTCTTCACGCATCTGTAAATGACGAAGCCCGCACAATGCGGGCTTTTGCATAACGCGGCTCTATTTCGAGCGATACCACCGCCATAGCTTCATGATCGCCATATAGAGCAATGCGGCAACGAACAGATTGACTATTAAGAGAAGTGGTACGAATAGGTCGTCGGGGTCGCTAATTCCAAGCTGATTTGCCGCGTTCAACCATGCAACCCTATCGCTTTCAGTCGGTGGGGGCGGGTGAACGTAGGCCAATGAGATGCGGAACAGCACGCAGAATAGAGCAACCTTGAAAAGCCTACGGGCAAGTGTTGCCATAGGTCACTACCTCAATTGTTCCATATGCATGAAGCCCTGAATTACGGACGGGGATAGTTTCGGTACGTAGCAAGGCACTCCGAATAATCGAAAAATCGACATGGCTTGGCATAGTAATGCATCCGAGCGAAACACCTAACCCACCTGCCGGATGCAATCGGAAATTCCCCCTCTCTACACCATTTACCCACGTCACGTCATCAATCGCACCATCATCGCGATAGAGCCCGAACCATTCGCGATGGTCTACAGGTGTCCATATCGAGGATACAGCGACATCTTTTAATGTAGTCCACGCCTGCGATCTGAATCCGCCCTTGGGACGATCTACGATCCAATACTTGCCGGCCGGAATCGGTCCGTTCTTTGGAACATCCGTACAGCCGCCGCGATTCATGTATTGCTTGTTTCCAGAATATGCTCTAAAGGTGCCGATCCCAATAATATCGAGCTTACACATTTCCTGGTTATCTACTACAAACTTGCCAGTAAGAGCCATTATTCAACTATTCCCGTTGGTGAAACGCCCACGGTAGTGGCAAGGACGGGCAGCGGGCAATCAGACGATTCTTAATCCGTGCTATCGATCTGTGTGGGGTTAGAGGCTTTTCTGTGGCCCGCTACTTTTCAGAATTGTCCGATTGCCTTGTAGAAGCAGCAGGATACCAGGCCAGCATGGAAAAGTACGGAAAACAGAAAAACGCAATAGGAGCGATTCTATTTCACTTTTCGCCACTTTCTTAGACTTTTCAAGGTCTTAGAAATGAAAAAACGCGCTGTAGCTTCCTACAACGCGTTCTTTTTTCGGCTCATTTGCCCTCGGTGGGCATGAAACGACCGAACATTGGGATCCCGAAAATTGGTCACGTAATGGCTGACATAAAACCGCCATATTGTACCGTTGTGTCACCAATGCCGCACTTTATGACGGCGCCGTTACAACAACGGCGCCGGGTGCGCGTCACTCGCCGCCGTAGAAATTCTGCGCACCGGCAAAGTTGTCGAATTTCGTGTATTGGCCGTGGAACGTGAGCCGAACGGGACCGATCGGACCGTTACGCTGCTTGCCGATGATGATCTCCGCGGTGCCCTTGTCGGGGCTGTCGGGGTTGTACACCTCGTCGCGGTAAATGAACAGGATCACGTCCGCGTCCTGTTCGATAGCGCCCGATTCACGCAGGTCCGACATGATCGGCCGCTTGTTCGGGCGCTGTTCGAGACCGCGGTTCAGCTGCGACAAGGCGATCACGGGTACGTCGAGTTCTTTCGCGAGGCTCTTCAGCGAACGCGAGATTTCCGAGATTTCGGTCGCCCGGTTTTCGCCGGACGACGAGCCGCTCATCAACTGCAAATAGTCGATGATGATGAGGCCGAGCTTGCCGCACTGGCGCGAAAGCCGGCGCGCGCGCGAGCGCAGCTCCATCGGGTTCAGGCCGCCGGTTTCGTCGATGAAAATCTGCGCCTCGCTCATTTTCTGCACCGCGTGCGTGAGCTTCGGCCAATCCTCGTCGGTCAGACGCCCAGTTCGCATGCGGTGCTGGTCGAGCCGGCCGACCGAGCCGAGCATACGCATCGTGAGCTGCGTGCCCGGCATTTCCATCGAGAACACCGCAACCGGCAGCCCGTACTCCACGGCGACGTATTCGCCGATGTTCATCGAAAACGCCGTCTTACCCATCGACGGACGACCCGCGACGATGATCAATTCGCCGCCGTGCATGCCCGAAGTCATGCGGTCCAGATCGACGAAGCCGGTTGGCGTACCGGTCACGTCGCTCGGATTGGCGGTGTGATAGAGCGTGTCGATCCGCTCGACCACTTCAGTCAGCAACGGCCCGATTTCGAGGAAGCCCTGCGTGCCGCGCGCGCCGTCTTCGGCGATCGAAAACACCTTCGATTCGGCTTCGTCCAGCAGTTGCCGGACTTCCTTGCCTTGCGGGTTGAACGCGTCGGCGGAGATTTCGTCAGCGACCGACACGAGCCGGCGCAGCACCGCGCGATCGCGCACGATTTCCGCATAGCGGCGAATATTGGCCGCGCTCGGTGTGTTCTGCGCGAGCGCGTTCAGATAGGCGAGACCGCCGACCTCCTCCGCCTTGCCCGAGGTGCCGAGCGCTTCGTACACGGTAATCACGTCGGCCGGACGCGTGGCCGCGATCAGCTTGCCGATATGTTCGAAGATGATGCGGTGGTCGTAGCGGTAGAAGTCGCTTTGCGCGAGGAAGTCGGCGATGCGGTCCCACGCCGCGTTATCGAGCAGCAGCCCGCCCAGCACCGATTGCTCGGCCTCGATCGAATGCGGCGGGACTTTCAGCGACTCGAGTTGGGGATCTTTCGACGGTGCGTTCATGGGGTGGAATTATCGGGCAATCCGCCGGTTGCGGCGAGCGGAAAAACAGACGGAACGGAAAGAGTCGGTATAAAAACCGGCATAAAAAAAGCAGGGGCCGGTCACCCGGCCCCTGCTTTTCGCCAGCAACGTCCTGGCTGATCCTACATGATGCTTAGACGTGCTCGCCGATCACGGCCACCGTCACATCGACGAGAACGTCGGTGTGCAGCGAAACCTGGACAGCGTGCTCGCCAACCATCTTCAGCGGGCCTTCCGGCAGACGCACTTGCGCCTTTTCCACTGCGAAGCCTTGCTTGGCCAGTGCTTCGGCCACGTCGGCGTTGGTCACCGAACCGAACAGACGGCCGTCGACACCAGCCTTCTGATTGATCTGAACCGTCGAGCCAGCCAGCTTCTCGCCTTGAGCCTGAGCGGCAGCCAGCTTTTCAGCGGCGATCTTTTCGAGTTCCGCGCGACGCACTTCGAATTCGGCCAGCGCTTCCTTCGTTGCACGACGGGCTTTCTTGTTCGGGATCAGGAAGTTACGTGCGTAACCGTCCTTAACCTTCACGATGTCGCCGAGGTTGCCCAGATTGACGACTTTTTCCAGAAGAATGATTTGCATTCGGATGCTCCTTATCGCGTCGTCGGGTTAGGCCTTGTGCTGGTCGGTGTACGGCATCAGCGCGAGGAAACGCGCGCGCTTGATAGCCGTGTCCAGCTGGCGTTGATAGTGAGCCTTGGTACCCGTGAGACGCGCCGGCGTGATCTTGCCGTTTTCGCCGATGAAGTCCTTCAGCGTTTCGATGTCTTTGTAGTCGATGTTTTCGACGCCAGCAGCCGTGAAACGGCAGAACTTCTTGCGCTTGAAGAGCGGGTTCTGTTGCTGACGACGCTTGTCGAATTTCTTACCAGTCGGGCGGGGCATGATTAGTCCTTTCCAATGTCCTGCAATGCTGTGATATGAAATACCAGAGTTCTTGCGTTGCGGTGCTTCTTGGCCAGAAAGCCGGTGAAGAGCGTTTCCACGCCCATCTGGCAGCTTTCGAGCTGACCGCTCGCTTCGCCCGCGGCCACCGCCTGCATGGTCAGTTCGACCTGGCGGGCAATGCCCGCTTCGACGACTTCCGTGCGGTGATGCAACGTGCAGCTGGCAATCGGAACGCCGGCGGGGGTATACCGCACCGGTTCGCGTTCGACGACGCTCGCCGTGAGTTGCAGCCGGTTCATGTACCTGGGTATGCCTTCGTGTACGTGAGCGACAGCGACGCTGGGGTCTGGTAGCTTAAATAGTGTGTCTTAAGCCTGCGCTTCGGTCGGCTGAGCGGCTGCCGACTTCTTGGCTTCTTCGCGCTGCACTTCCTTCATCATCGGCGACGGGCTGGTTTCAGCCTTCTTCATCTTGACGATAAGGTGACGCAGAACGGCGTCGTTGAACTTGAACGCATGTTCCAGCTCGTCGAGCGTGGTCTGGTCGCATTCGATGTTCATGCAGACGTAGTGAGCCTTCGCGAGTTTCTCGATCATGTAGGCCAGTTGACGACGGCCCCAGTCTTCGACGCGGTGGACCTGACCACCGTGCGACGTGATCGTGCCCTTGTAACGCTCGATCATGGCGGGCACCTGCTCGCTTTGATCGGGATGCACGATAAAGACGATTTCGTAATGACGCATTACACACTCCTTGTGCTGACTTTTGGATTGAAGCCGCCCGGGCGTCGGAACCGGTGCGGCAAGTGAGAAGCCAAAGAGTATAACCAGAATGGGGCCGGGTTGCAAGATATTCCGCCGATTCGGCAAGCGAATCGGGAGTGTTTTCAAGAGCTTAGGAGGGTTGACCGAGAGGCGTGGGTGAAAAACATCGTGGCGGAGTGGCTCGGTGCGATGCCAGGCGCCACTGCGCAGACGGCGGGGCCGGCGGCCTGCGCGGTGAGAACCGAACGCTTGCCTCCTCGGCAAAATTCGCCCGGGCGCGCCCTCTTTTGCCGGCTTCTGCGTCTCCCCGCCGTGGCCCCCTAACCGGCCTCCGTGCTCTCGCTGCCGCTCTGCAAGCGCGCCTTCAGCGCGGCTTCGAGGCCGCTCAGCGCGTCGGGCGCGGCATCGGAGATCGCCCACCAGGTCATGCCTTGCGCGTCCCAGTGCGCGATCGAATAGCCGTCGTGGCCGAGCACCGCAGCCATCGCGCCGTCGGCCCCGCGCGCGGCGCCTTGCGGGAACACATACACGTCGATCACGTGCTTGCGATAGCGGTACACGAGCACCGCGACCCGCTGATGCGCGATGTAATCGAGGCGGCCGCCTTCGAGCGCAAAACCGCTCGCGGCGAGATCCTCGACCGGCGGCGAATAATCGAGCCGACCGTTGAACCACGGCTTGACCGTATGCCGGTCCGTCGAAATCACGTCGATGTCGCGGCCCGATACCTGTGCCCGGACATGGCTTTCCACGAGTTCGTCGATGAACGGCGAGAATTGGGCGTCGGCGGGACGGTGCAGATTCAGCGTGAGGATCGCCGCGGCCGCACACAACGCAATGGCGAGCGCGACGAGCCCGCCGCGCACGGCCACGCGGTTCACGCCGCCTGCAGTGGCGGGACGACCGAAGCCGCCCCAGCCGTCTGCGCTACCCGAACCGCCTGGGCCACTCCAACCTCCGGTATGGCCTCGACCACCTGAGCCGGCGGAACCGAGCAACCCATCGAGCCACGCGGACCACCACGCCACGCCCCGCCGACGTCGAGGTTCCTTCGCCGCATTGGGCGCATTGGGCGCATTAGCCGCCCCGTCAGCCGGCATGCCTTCACCCATCTGCGCCCCAGCCTCAACCCGATCCGCCACCCCGCGCCCCTCATCGAGCGCAGCCGGCAAGCCGGCGACAATCCGCGCCCGCAGCGACGATGGCGCCCGATGATACGGCGCCGCGCGCAACGCTCCCCGCAACGCGCGCAGGTTTTCACTCGCGCGCCGGCAATCGTCGCAGCTCTCGATATGCTGCTGGACCCGGCGCGCATCGGGCGCCGGCAATTCGTGATCGGCATTCGCATCGAGGAGCGGCCGTGCTTCGTTACAGTTCATCCGGCGTCTCCTGAGCTGGGTCCGCGGCCGTGCCGGGAATCTCGAGGGGCCGGCCGTCCACGAACGCCCGGAGCTGTGCAACCGTCGCGCGCGGCGTGAACGATGTGGCGCGCTCCTCGCCGTCTCGTCCCGTGCGCGTGGACTGCGCATGCGGATCGTCTGGTATTGCGAACGGCGGCGCTCCCGCATCGGCAGTCAAACCGGCGGCGTTGCCCGGCTCGCCCCCCGGCTCGCCCCCCATGAGTTCAGAACACCGCGCGGGCTCGCGCGTGTCCGGCGCACTCCGCGTATCCCTGCGCACCGCGCCCCGCTCCCCCCTCAACATCTCGGCTAGCTTGCGCCGGCCGCGTGCGAGCCGCGACATCACCGTGCCGATCGGCACGTCGGCAACGAGCGCGATCTCGCGATACCCCATCTCCTCGAGTTCGCGCAGAATCAGCACCTCGCGATACTCGACCGGCAGACGCGCGAGCGCGTCATGCACCTGCCTCGTATCCTCGTCGCGGATCAGCAGGGTTTGCGGATCGTCGCCGCCCGCGCTCCAGCCGTCGAAAGTCGCGTCGTCCATTGTTTCGTCGAATTCGAGCATCTCGTGCGACGGCGCACGCCGCCGCCATTCCGTGTACCAGGTGCGGCGCACGATCGCGAGCAGCCACGGCCGTGCGGAATCGCCGCGAAACGTATCGAAAAAACGGAACGCGCGCATGAACGCTTCCTGCACGACGTCCTCGGCATCGTGGGCGTTGCCGCACAGCCAGCGCGCGAGGTTGTACGCGGCGTCGAGATGCGGTAGCGCCAACTGCTCGAAGCGACGGCTTCGCACGGTATGGGCATCGGTGTCGGCGCCGACATCGGCATCGGCTGCGCCGCGCGCGCGGGCGGAGTCTGGATCGGTCTGGACCACGTGGGCCCTCCAAGGGCATTGCGGCTGCGTAGGTCGTGCGATTGGGGTGCGACAGGGGCGCGCCGGGGTCGCGAACGGGCCTCGGCTGGAGCGCGCTCCGGTGCGACTGGCGCGCTTATCGCTGCGCGCCGAACCGCACGGCTCGCGCGGCGTCATACGGCAAAGCCGTACGACCAGGCCACGCGACCAAACCACGCCCCGCCGCTCCCGCAACAGCCAAAACCGCATGCGCTTCGCCGTGCCTCACGACGCCCCTTTCATCGCATAACCCGCCGCACGCCGAGTTTATTCCCGCCCCATGGCACAAATTCGCAAAAAGACCGGCGCGGCGCGCTGGCAGGCTAGTAAGACGGCCGGTTCCAATAGTCGTCGCTCGCGTACACGTCCTTCAGGTAGTCGATGAAATAGCGCACGCGTGCCGGCACGTAGCGCTGCTGCGGATAGACCGCGAGGATGTCGTAATCGGGCAGCGCGTACTCGTCGAGCACGGTTTCGAGTTCGCCGCGCGCGAGCTGCTGCTGGATTTCCCAGGTGGAGCGCCAGCCGAGCCCGAGCCCTTCCGAGACCCAGCGGTGCAGCAGTTCGCCGTCGTTGCAATCGAGCGTGCCGCCGACGCGCACCGTCGCGAGCTTGCCGTTGCGGCGGAAATACCAGCCGCGGTTCTGCCCGCCTTGCAGATTGAACGCGAGGCAGTTGTGGGCCGGCAGGTCTTCGAGCGTCTTCGGCTTGCCGTGACGGCGGAAATACTCGGGCGTGCCGCACACCACACGCCGGTTCGAGGCGAGCTTCACCGCGACGAAATTCGGATCGACCGTGCCGCCGATGCGGATCGACAGGTCGTAGCCCTCGCGCACCAGATCGACGACCCGGTCGGTCAGGTTGAACGACATCTGCAACTCGGGCTTGCCGGCGAGAAACGCCGGCGCGAGCGGCGCGACGTGCTTGCGGCCGAACGCGGCCGGCGCCGACACGATCAGATGGCCGTTCACCGCGCGGCGCCCCGCGCTCAGTTCGTTTTCGGCCTGATCCCATTCGCTGAGGAGGCCCCGGCAGCGTTCGAGAAACGCGGCGCCGTCCTCGCTGACCACGAGCCGCCGCGTCGTGCGGTACATCAGCTTCACGCCGAGGCGCTTTTCGAGCGCGTCGATGCGGCGACCGAGAATCACCGGCGACACGCCCTCTTCGAGCGCCGCCGCCGCGAGACTGCCCGCATCGGCGACGCGCACGAAGGTTTCGATCTGTTTGAAGCGGTCCATGCCTGTCTCCTACCCGTCTCCTACCCGTTTTCCACCTGTCTGCCGCCCGGTTGCTGCCGGCTGTCGCCGGCCCTCCGTCGGACTTCACGCCATTCAATACTTTTTGTTTCGGAATAAGCGACCCGAACTGATCTTATCAAACCTTTAGGTCAGGCCTAAAGTGCATCTCAACAGATTTTGGTTTGCCCATTTCCAGACATTGAGGAGACATTCATGGCCAAAATGAGAGCCGTCGACGCCGCCGTGCTGGTGCTCGAAAAAGAAGGTATCGATACCGCGTTCGGCGTGCCGGGCGCCGCGATCAACCCGTTCTACTCGGCGATGCGCAAAGCCGGCGGCATCAGCCACGTGCTTGCGCGCCACGTCGAGGGCGCCTCGCACATGGCCGAAGGCTACACGCGCGCCCGGCCGGGCAACATCGGCGTGTGCATCGGCACCTCGGGGCCTGCTGGCACCGACATGATCACCGGTTTGTACTCCGCCCAGGCCGACTCGATTCCTATTCTGGCTATCACAGGCCAGGCGCCGCGCGCGCGTCTCTACAAGGAAGACTTCCAGGCGGTCGATATCGAATCGATTGCCAAGCCCGTCACCAAGTGGGCCGTGACCGTGCGCGAGCCGGCGCTGGTGCCGCGCGTGTTCCAGCAGGCGTTCCATCTGATGCGCTCGGGCCGTCCGGGCCCGGTGCTGGTCGATCTGCCGATCGACGTGCAGCTCGCCGAAATCGAATTCGACATCGACACGTACGAACCGCTGCCTGTCTACAAGCCGAAGGCGACGAGAAAACAGATCGAAGCCGCGCTCGCGCTGCTCAACGAGGCCGACAAACCGCTGATCGTCTCGGGCGGCGGCGTGCTGAACGCCGTGGCCGAAGACCTGCTCGTGAAGTTCGCCGAAACGGTCGGCGTGCCGGTGATCCCGACGCTGATGTCGTGGGGCGCGATTCCCGACGACCATCCGTTGATGGCCGGCATGGTCGGTCTGCAGACCTCGCACCGCTACGGCAACGCGACGATGCTCGCCTCCGACTTCGTGCTCGGCATCGGCAACCGCTGGGCCAACCGCCACACCGGCAGCGTCGACGTCTATACGAAGGGCCGCAAGTTCGTGCACGTCGATATCGAACCGACGCAGATCGGCCGCGTGTTCGGCCCCGATCTCGGCATCGTCTCGGACGCGAAGGCCGCGCTCGAACTATTCGTCGACGTGGCGGGCGAGTGGAAGGCCGCGGGCAAGCTCAAGGACCGCAGCGCATGGGTTGCCGATTGCCAGGAGCGCAAGCGCACGATGCTGCGCAAGACGCACTTCGACAACGTGCCGATGAAGCCGCAGCGCGTCTACGAAGAGATGAACCAGGTGTTCGGCCGCGATACCTGCTACGTGAGCACGATCGGTTTGTCGCAGATCGCCGCGGCGCAATTCCTGCACGTCTACAAGGCGCGCAACTGGATCAACTGCGGCCAGGCCGGCCCGCTCGGCTGGACGATTCCGGCGGCGCTCGGCGTGCGCGCGGCCGATCCGCAACGGCCGATCGTCGCACTCTCGGGCGACTACGACTTCCAGTTCATGATCGAGGAACTCGCGGCCGGCGCGCAATTCAAGCTGCCGTACGTGCATGTGGTCGTGAACAACTCGTATCTCGGGTTGATCCGCCAGGCGCAGCGCGCGTTCGAGATGGACTACTGCGTGCAGCTCGGCTTCGAGAACATCAATTCGCCGGAGACGAACGGCTATGGCGTCGATCACGTGGCGGTGGCCGAAGGTCTCGGCTGCAAGGCGATTCGCGTGTTCAAGCCCGAAGAGCTGAAACCGGCGCTGGAGAAGGCGCAGTCGATGCTCGGCGAGTTCAACGTGCCAGTGATCGTCGAAGTGATTCTCGAACGCGTGACCAATATCTCGATGGGCACCGAGATCGACGCGATCAACGAGTTCGAGGAACTGGCCGAAAGGCACGAGGACGCACCGACCGCGATCAGCCTGCTGGACTGAGACCGGGCCTGAGTTTGAGCCGGCCGCGCTCGCGGCGGCCGCCGTCACCGCCGTAGCTGTAGCGCACGCGATGCATGCCGCGCGCGAGGGCCGGGGTCGTTCGCATGAAACGCCCCGCCCTCGCCGCGCGAGAACCGCGCGCGCGATTCCCCTGACCGCCCTGACCGACCAGAGAGACACACGCACCATGCCGAAATTTGCAGCGAATCTGACGATGCTGTTCAACGAAGTGCCGTTCCTCGACCGTTTCGCGGCCGCGGCCAACGCCGGCTTTCATGCCGTCGAATTCCTGTTTCCGTATCCGTATTCGATCGCCGATTTGAGCGACCGTCTGCAGCAGAACCGCCTGAAGCTCGTGCTGCACAACCTGCCCGCGGGCAACTGGGACGCCGGCGAACGCGGCATCGCGTGCCTGCCCGATCGGGTCGGCGAGTTTCGGGAAGGCGTCAACCGCGCGATCGAGTACGCCAGCGCATTGAAGGTGCCGCAACTGAACTGCCTCGTCGGCATTCCGGGCACGGGCATCGATGCCGACACCGCGCGCGCGACGATCGTCGGGAACCTGCGCTTTGCCGCGGCCGAACTGAAGAAAGCCGGCATCCGCCTGCTCGTCGAGCCGTGCAACTCGTACGACATTCCGGGCTTCGCGCTGAACCGTTCGCGCGACGGGCTCGACGTGATTCGCGAGGTCGGCTCGGACAATCTGTTCCTGCAATACGACATCTATCACATGCAACGGATGGAAGGCGAACTCGCCGCGACGATCGAAAAGAACCTCGCGCAGATCGCGCACATCCAGCTTGCCGACAACCCCGGGCGGCACGAACCGGGCAGCGGCGAAATCAACTACCCGTATCTGTTCGCGCGGCTCGACTCGCTCGGCTACGACGGTTATGTCGGCTGCGAATACAAGCCGCGTGCGACGACCGAGGCCGGCCTCGGCTGGCTGCACAGCGTGGCCGGTCAATCGCGCGGCGCGGCGCACGCGGCGGCCTGAGCCTGCTTCGGTTTCCTCATGGTCCCCTGAAGCGGCCTGACGCACGCCTCCCTATCACCCTGGAGATTCAGACACATGGCAAAGATCGGTTTCATCGGCCTCGGCATTATGGGCGCGCACATGGCGCGCAACCTCATCAAGGGCGGCCACTCGCTGTTCGTGAACGGCGCGTATCCGGTGCCGGACGACATCGCGAAAACGGCCAGCGTGGCCGCCAGTTCGACCGCCGTCGCGCAGGCCGCCGACATCGTCATCATCATGGTGCCGGACACGCCCGACGTCGCCAACGTGCTGTTCGCCGACGACGGCGTCGCCGCCGGCCTCACGCGAGGCAAGCTCGTGATCGACATGAGCTCGATCTCGCCGCTCGACACGCAGGTATTCGCGAAGAAGATCAACGCGCTCGGTGCCGACTATCTCGACGCGCCGGTATCCGGCGGCGAAATCGGCGCGCGCGACGCGACGCTGACGATCATGGTCGGCGGTCCCGAGCAAGCCTTTGCGCTGGCGAAACCGCTGTTCGAGCTGATGGGCAGGAACATCTCGCTGATCGGCGAGAACGGCGCGGGCCAGACCTGCAAGGTCGCGAACCAGATCATCGTCGCGCTGAACATCGAGGCGGTGGCCGAAGCGCTGCTGTTCGCGTCGCGCTCGGGCGCCGATCCGGAACGCGTGCGCCGCGCGCTGATGGGCGGCTTCGCGTCGTCGCGGATTCTCGAAGTGCACGGCGAGCGCATGACGAAGCGCACCTTCAACCCGGGCTTTCGCATCGAGCTGCATCAGAAGGACCTGAACCTCGCGCTCGACGGCGCGCGCAAGCTCGGTATCGCGCTGCCGCATACCGCGAGCGCGCAGCAACTGTTCAGCGTGTGCGCGGCGAACGGCGGCAAGGCGTGGGATCACTCGGCGATGGTGCGCGCCCTCGAAATCATGGCGAACCATGAGGTCGCGCAGGCGCCGGGCGGTGAGGAAGCGAAGGCGGCCTGAGGTTCCGGTTTTCGCGGTTGAGCTTGCCGGCGGTTGTTGCTGGCTATTTATTGCCGGCTATTCGTGGCTATTGCCGGTTGCCGACGACGGTTGCCAATGACGGTTACCAATCGCGGCCGACTTCGGCCCGCCGCCATGGCCCGCAGCCCGGCATCGGCGGGCGGCGTCACGGCAAGCACAGGTGGGGCGCCTGTTGGTCGCGCGGCAGCTTCGGCTGTCCGCGCGGCGCAACGGGCAAATCGTGCCGCTCTGGGCTGAGAGCGGCAAGTGGGGTCCGCAGCGGCACCCGGCGAAGGCGGGGAAGCCTTGGTCGGTCAGACGTCGTCGTCGGGTGTCCGGCTGTCGGATCGGTTGTCGTGGCGATTCTTTGAGCGGGTTTCCCGCGCTCTGCCAAACGCCGCGTTGACGACAGGAATCACGATCCTGGACTCTACTTCGGGTCGAGCGACCATCCGCTGGAACCGTCGTCACATCGCTGCAGGCGGCGCGCGTTGCCGATCCGACGCCTGATCGGCGCTCATACTGGCTCGCATCGGCTCACACCGCCGGGCCGTCAATCAATACGTATCGAACACCTTCTGCAGCGCGGCCGGCGCCGTATGGCCCGCGCCCAGCGCCAGCATCAGCAGCACCCGCGCCTTGTACGGATTCAGCGAACCTGCGCTGACGAAACCGAGCGCGTCGTCGGCGGCCGCGCCGTTGCGCATCACGTGGCCCGAGCCGACGCGCGACGCGCGCACCACCGCGACGCCGCGCGTCACCGCCTCGGCCAGCGCCTGCTGCAGCGTCTGATGGATCGAGCCATTGCCCGTGCCCGCCACGACGATGCCGCGCACACCGGCCGCGACGAGCGCATCGACGGCAAGCCGCGAGACGCCCGCATAGCTCGCGACGATCTCCACATGCGGCCACTGCGCGCCGCTCGCGAATTCGCTCGCGAGCGTATGCGCGCGCACCACGCCGCGCTGAAATTCGACGCGGCCGTCCTGCACCCAGCCCAGCGCGCCGATCTCCGGCGACTGGAACGCGTCGACCGCATAGGTGCTCGTCTTGACGACGTCGCGCGCACTATGAATGCGGTTGTTGAACACCACCAGCACGCCCTGCCCGCGCGCCGACGCATGCCCGGCCACCGTCACGGCATTCAGCAGATTCAGCGGACCATCGGCCGACAACGCCGAGGCCGGCCGCATCGCCGCGGTCAGCACGACGGGCTTGTCCGACTTGACGGTCAGATGCAGCAGGTAGGCGGTTTCTTCGAGCGTATCGGTGCCGTGCGTGACCACGACGCCGTCGACGTCCTCGCTCGCGAGCAGCGTGTCGATGCGTTGCGCCAGCGTGCTCCATAGCGGTAGCGCCATGTCCTTGCTGTCGACGCTGGCGATCTGCTCGGGTGCGATCCGCGCGACCGCGGACAACGCCGGCACTGCCGCGAGCAACTGCTCGACGCCGACGACGCCCGCCTGATAGCCCGAGGTATTGGCCGCATCCGCGGCCGCGCCGGCGATCGTGCCGCCGGTCGCGAGCACGGCGATGCGCGGCAGCGACGGCGCCGCGCCGTGGCCGGGAGAAACCGGCGAAGAGGAAGTGGAAGTATTCATGGCGGCGATTGTAAGCGATGCGCCCGCCGCCGCCATGTATGGAAAACCGGGAGCCCGCAAGGCTTGAGCAGCGCGTGCGGGTGTCGTGAGGGCATTAGGCGATGGGCATCATGAAGGCATCACGCGGGCGCCGCGAAGACGCACCCCAGTCTCAAGGACCCGGCGCCTTCATCGCCCGCTCACACCGCCTCGCGCAACTGCGCCGCGATATCGGCCTCGCTCAACTGCGGCGCGAACATTTCGATCAGCCGGTACGCGTAGGCGCGCAAAAACGCGCCCTTGCGCAAGCCGACGCGCGTCGTGCTGGCCTCGAACAGATGCTGCGTGTCGAGCGCGACGAGTTCGGTGTCGCGTTTCGGATCGTAGGCCATCGCCGCGACCACGCCGATGCCCATGCCGAGTTCGACGTAGGTCTTGATCACGTCGGCGTCGATCGCGGTCAGCACGACGTCGGGCAACGCACCTGCTTTCGCGAACGCCTGGTCGATATGCGAGCGGCCCGTGAAGTCCTGGTCGTAGGTGACGATCGGGAATTCGGCGATCTCGTCGAGCGTCAGATTTTCGCGGCCCACGAGCGGATGCCCCTTCGGCACGACCACCACGTGATGCCACGAATAGCACGGGAACGTGACGATGTCGGGGAAGCGGTCGAGCGCTTCGGTCGAGATGCCGATGTCGGCCTCGCCGTTGATGATCATCTGCGCGATCTGCTGCGGGCTGCCCTGGCGCAGCGCCAGATGCACCTTCGGGAACACCGAGGTGAACTGCCGGACCACCTTCGGCAGCGCGTAGCGCGCCTGCGTGTGGGTGGTCGCCACGACCAGATGGCCGCTGTCCTGATCCGCGTACTGACGCGCCACGCGGCGCAGATTCTCCGCGTCGAGCAGCATCCGCTCGATCAGTTGATGCACGGCCTTGCCCGGCTCGGTCAAACCCGTCAGCCGCTTGCCGCGGCGGATGAAGATGTCGACGCCGAGTTCGTCCTCGAGGTCCTTGATCTGTTTCGACACGCCCGACTGCGACGTGTACAGCACGTTCGCAACCTCGGTCAGGTTCATGTTCTGCCGCACGGCCTCGCGCACGAAGCGCAATTGCTGGAAATTCATCGATGTGTCTCCGGTTCAGCCAGAGTTGAGTTATGTTGAGTTATTGAAGCCGATTTGCAGTCACCGCTTTGAAGCCACTCACCCGGCGCAACCGCCGGGTCCGGCCGATACGTTGCTCTCCTGTCATGCGCGCCGCGCGGCGGCGCCCCCCTCTCACTGCGCGGGAAACACGCGCAACGCGCGCGGCACCGCGGTCACGCCATCGCCGACCGCCAGTTGCAGATCGCGCCACGTCTCGCGATCGAGTTCCGCTTCGAGCAGATTGCCCTCGCGGCCCGCGAGTTCGACGCGCACCGAACCGCCAAGCGTCACGACGCGCTGCACGTCCACCACGATACCCTCGCGATGCCCCGCCGTCTGCGGATACAGCTGCAGATCGTGCGGCCGCACGTAGGCGAACGCCGGCCCGCTGAAACCGGCCGCGATCGCGACCGGCAAAGCCGCGCCATCGACCACGAAGCCCTGTGCGTCGACGTTGCCATGCAGACGGTTCGCCGCGCCGAGAAACTCGTAGACGAACGGCGTCTGCGGATGATCGTAGACGTCCTGCGGGCTGCCCACCTGCTCGACGTGGCCGCGATCGAGCACGACGATGCGGTCGGCCACTTCGAGCGCTTCTTCCTGGTCGTGCGTGACGAAGATCGTCGAGATATGCAGATCGTCGTGCAGACGCCGCAGCCAGCTGCGCAACTCCTTGCGCACCTTCGCGTCGAGCGCGCCGAACGGCTCGTCGAGCAGCAGCACCTTCGGCTCCACGGCGAGCGCACGCGCGAGCGCGATACGCTGCCGCTGCCCGCCCGACAGTTCCGACGGATAACGCTGCGCGAGCCAGTCGAGCTGCACGAGCCTGAGCAGCTCATGCACCTTCTCGCGAATCACGCTCTCGGCAGGCCGCTCCTTGCGCGGCTTCACGCGCAGACCGAACGCGACGTTCTCGAACACCGTCATGTGACGGAACAGCGCGTAATGCTGGAACACGAAGCCGACTTCACGCTCGCGCGCGCCAACCGCCGCGACGTCCTGACCTTGCAGCACGACCTGGCCGGCGTCCGCGTATTCGAGACCGGCGATCACGCGCAGCAGCGTGGTCTTGCCGCACCCCGACGGCCCGAGCAGCGCGACCAGTTCGCCCGGCGGAAAGTCGAGCGAGACATTGTCGAGCGCGACGAAATCGCCGAAGCGCTTGTGCAGGTGACGAACGGTGATACCCATTTACAGCTCTCCTTGCTTGAGCGGGTGTGGCTGCGACGCAGGCGTTGCGTTGGCAAAAAACGAATGAGGCGCGGACGGCGCACCGGCCGGCCGCGTGCCCGTGCTCGTGTCCGTGGACAACGGCACCGGCGCCGGCCCCGCATACGCGGGCACCTCGCGCGCGGCCGACAGCTCCGCCGACATATGGCGCTCGGCCAGCAACTTGAGCCCGAGCGTGACGAGCGCGAGCAGCGCCAGCAGCGACGCCACGGCGAATGCTGCCGAGAAGTTGTACTCGTTGTAGAGAATTTCGACGTGCAGCGGCATCGTGTCGGTCTGTCCGCGAATATGGCCCGACACCACCGACACCGCGCCGAACTCGCCCATCGCGCGCGCGTTGCAGAGAATCACGCCGTACAGCAGGCCCCATTTGATGTTCGGCAGCGTGACGCGGCGGAAAATCTGCCAGCCCGAGGCGCCGAGCACGTGCGCGGCTTCTTCCTCGTCGTTGCCTTGCGCCTGCATCAGCGGAATCAGTTCGCGCGCGACGAACGGGAACGTCACGAAGATCGTCGCAAGCACGATGCCCGGCACCGCGAAGATGATCTGCACGTCGTGGTCTGCGAGCCATGGGCCGAACCAGCCCTGCGCGCCGAACATCAGCACGTAAATCAAACCCGAGATGACCGGCGAGACCGAGAACGGCAGATCGATCAGCGTGGTCAGCAGCGCCTTGCCGCGAAACTCGAACTTCGCGATACACCACGACGCTGCGAGACCGAACCCGAGATTGAGCGGCACGGCGATCGCGGCGGTCAGCAGCGTGAGCTTGATGGCCGAGAGCGCATCGGAATCGGCGAGCGACGCGAAGTAAAAGCGCAGCCCCTTGGCGAGCGCCTGATAGAACACGGCGACAAGCGGCACGACGAGGAACAGCGCGAGAAACAGCAGCGCGATGCCGGTCAGCAGCCAGCGCACCGCCGGCGGCTCGCTGACCGGATCGGGCCGGCGCGGCACGCCGGGCGACGTGTTGAGTAACGTATCAGGCGAGGTGCCACGCGAGGTGTCAAGCGAGGTGTCAAGCGACGCACTGGCGCGGGCCCGCGCGGAATTTGCGCCCTGCGCTTCGCTGGCTCCGTTCGCGTGGTTGCTCGGGTTCGTAGAACGGCCGCTCATTGCGCACCTCCGCCGACTGCCGCGACCCGCGCTGCATGGCTCGTTGCTGTGCCAGTGGCGCCGCTCGCCGCGTTGCTCACGGCGCCGCCCGCCGGCCCCTGCGGCACGGGCCCCGCGCCGCCGCGGCTCGTGCGCCGCTGCAAATACCACTGCAACGTATTGATGAACAGCAGCATCAGGAACGACACGATCAGCATCACGACCGCGAGCGCGGTCGCGCCCGCGTAGTCGTACTGTTCGAGCTTCGTGATGATGAGCAGCGACGTGATCTCCGACTTCATCGGCACGTTGCCGGCGATGAAGATCACCGAGCCGTATTCGCCGAGCGCGCGCGCAAAGGCGAGCGCGAAGCCGGTCAGCAGCGCCGGCAACACGGCCGGCAGCACGACGCGGCGAAACGTGAGCCAGCGCGACGCGCCGAGGCAGGCGGCCGCCTCTTCCTGCTCGCGTTCGAACTCCTCCAGCACCGGCTGCACCGTGCGCACCACGAACGGCAGGCCGATGAACGTCAGCGCGACCAGCACGCCGGCCGGCGTGAACGCGATCCTGATGCCGAGCGGCACGAGAAACTGGCCGATCCAGCCGTTGCCCGCATACACGGCCGCGAGCGAAATGCCGGCCACCGAGGTCGGCAGCGCGAACGGCAGATCGACGACCGCATCGACGATGCGCTTGAACGGAAACGTGTAGCGCACCAGCACCCACGCGACGAGAAAGCCGAACGCCGCGTTGATGAGCGCGCCGCCGAGCGCCGAGAAGAACGTCAGCCGATACGACGCGAGCACGCGCGGCGAGGTGACCGCGCGCACGAACTGGTCCCAGTCGAGCGTCGAGGTCTTCAGAAAGGTCGATGCCAACGGAATCAGCACCACGAGGCTCAAATACGCCACCGTGATGCCGAGTGTCAGGCCGAAGCCGGGCAATGCGCTCGGCTTGCGAAAGGTCAACGTGGTCATGCTGGATACTCGTTCAGGGTTGATGCTCGCGCGGCGGATGGCCCGCGCGCCGCCGCGCCGCGCGTTGCCTTATGTCGTCTTATGCTGCCTGATGCGGCATTGCCGCCGCGCTCGTTTTCAGGCGCGGCGGCAACCGCTGTTACTGCGGCTGATAGATTGAATCGAACACGCCGCCGTCCGCGAAATGGGTCTTCTGCGCGTTAGCCCAGCCGCCGAACGAATCGTCCACCGTGTAGAGCTTCAGCTTCGGAAACCTCGCGGTCAGCTCGGCCGGCACCTTGTTCGAACGCGGACGATAGAAGTTGCGCGCGCCGATCTCCTGGCCCTCTTCGCTATAGAGGAAGTTCAGATAGGCCTCGGCGAGCTTGCGCGTGCCATGCCTGTCGACGACCTTGTCGACCACCGCGACCGGCGGCTCGGCAAGAATGCTCGCCGACGGCACGACGATCTCGAACTTGTCCGGGCCGAATTCCTTCAGCGACAGGAACGCCTCGTTTTCCCAGGCGATCAGCACGTCGCCGATCCCGCGCTGCACGAAGCTCGTGGTCGCGCCGCGCGCGCCCGAATCGAGCACGCCCGCGTTTTTATAGAGCTTGCCGACGAACGCCTTCGCCGTCTGCGCGTTGCCGCCCGCCAGGTGCTCGGCGTACGCCCACGCGGCGAGGTAGTTCCAGCGCGCGCCGCCCGAGGTTTTCGGATTCGGCGTGACGATCGACACGCCCGGCTTGACGAGATCGTCCCAGTCCTTGATGTGCTTCGGGTTGCCCTTGCGCACGAGGAACACGATCGTCGACGTGTAGGGCGAGGCATTGTCGGGCAGGCGCTTCTGCCAGTTTTTGTCGACGAGGCCCTTGTTCGCGAGCGCGTCGATGTCGTAAGCGAGCGCCAGTGTCACGACGTCGGCCTGCAGGCCGTCGAGCACCGAGCGCGCCTGTGCGCCCGAGCCGCCGTGCGACTGCCTGAAATTGACGGTCTCGCCGGTCTTCGCCTTCCATTCCTTGCCGAAGGCCTGATTGATGTCCTGGTACAGCTCGCGCGTCGGGTCGTAGGACACGTTGAGCAGCGTCGTGTCGGCATACGCCGCCCCGCTCGCGCCGAACATGCCGAGCGCGCCCACCGCGCCGACGGCCAATGCCGCGATGAATCGTTTCGTCCTGCCCGTAAGCCCCGTCTGCCGATGGTTCATGTCAACTTTTCTCCGCGTGATGATCCGCCTCGGCGAATCTGCTGTTGTTTTGCGTCGCGGTCACGTGCACATGAGCGCCAACCCGGAAGCCAGTCTATCGAAGCGCTTTCATCATTAAAAATAATGTTTCTTCATTTTTTAATACGCAAAAGTGGTAACGGCAGACGGGCGCGGCGCCGTAACGACCAAACAGCCGCGATGACGCCCCAAAGCGACGCCGGAACGTCCCCCGTTTCGAGAACTTAAAGTAAAGCTTGAAATGCGCCGAATACTGTATAAAAATACAGTCACCTGTTCATACATACAGTGGCCATGACAAAACTCACCGCACGACAGCAGCAGGTTTTCGATCTGATCCGCCGCGCGATCGAACGCACCGGCTTTCCGCCCACCCGCGCCGAAATCGCGGCCGAACTGGGTTTCAGCTCGGCCAATTCGGCGGAAGAACATCTGCGCGCGCTGGCCCGCAAGGGCGTGATCGAGCTCGCGGCCGGCGCCTCGCGCGGCATCCGCCTGCTGTCCGGGCAGGATGATGCGCCGCACCAGTTCACGCTGCCGCACGCGGGGCTCATGCAGTTGTCGCTGCCGCTCATCGGCCGGGTCGCGGCGGGTAGCCCGATCCTCGCGCAGGAACATATCTCGCAGCACTACGCATGCGACCCGGCGCTGTTCTCGAGCAAGCCCGACTACCTGCTGAAGGTGCGCGGCCTGTCGATGCGCGACGCGGGCATTCTCGACGGCGACCTGCTCGCGGTGCAAAAGCGCAGCGAAGCGAAGGACGGCCAGATCATCATTGCCCGGCTCGGAGACGACGTCACGGTCAAGCGCCTGAAGCGCCGCTCGAACGGCATTGAGTTGATCGCGGAAAACCCCGATTACGAAAACATCTTCGTGGCAACCGGCAGCGCGGATTTCGCGCTGGAAGGGATCGCCGTAGGGCTGATCCGCCCGAGCGAGTTCTGATTGGCTGGTACGTCCGTACCGCCAGGACCGCTCGCGCCGGTTTGTCCAACCCAAGCTGCATTTACCTCGCATCGCCTGGAGAGACTCATGGAACGTCTTGCCCGTCTGCTGCCTTTTCGCCAGTTCGGCCGTCTGCGCCATCTGCGCAAGCTCACGCCCTGCCCACTGATCGAAGCGCCCGCTGAGCACACGCCGTCGCTGTTCGACGAGCCCGCTGCAAGCTCCGGCTTGCCGTCGTCGTTGCCGGCATTCGCGCGCGTCTCGCTGAATTCGGGCTTGAATACGGCCGAGCCATCGCGGCGCGCGCCGGTGCGCGTCTATCATGGGCCATCGCGATTAATCATGGTCGGCACGATCGAGGCCGTATGCCGTATGATCGATCGCTGCATAGCCGACGAAGCCAATATGCACGGCGCGGTGTTCGAGTCCTGAGCAAATTCTGAGCGAGTCCTGAATAATTTGTGAATGAACGCGGAGCGTACTTCCTGTGTTCAGGTATTCGCGTGGTATTGGGATCGTTTCGTCCTCGCCGTGGTCCACGTTAGACCCAACCTGACGGGAGAGTCCGATCCGATGAGAGTTCAGAAACGCATCCAGGGCAGTGCCACCCGGCCACTACTTATCACGTTGATCGTGGTCATCGTGATTGCCGCGCTAGGGTTTATTTATGCGTCGCCGTATATCGCGGTGAACAATCTCAAACGCGCGGCCGATGCGCGAGACGTGCAAACCGTCAATTCGTACGTGGACTTTCCCGCGTTACGCGACAGCCTCAAGCTGCAGGTGGCCGACATGCTGACGCGCCGGCTCGAAGCGGACGCCGGTAACAAGATAGCCACGATTGGCGCGGTGATCGGCGTGACGTTGATCGGTCCGCTCGTCGATGCCTATGCGACACCAGACGGTGTCGCGGCCCTGCTGAACGGCATGCCGCCACGCGGCACCCCGGGCGAGCAGCCGGCGGCACCACCTGCCGCGGGCACGGAAGGCCAGCCGGCGCCACCCGCCGCAAACAACACCAATCAACCGAATGCGGCACCGCCCGCGCGGCAAAGCACGGCCGGTTATCGCAGCCTCAATGAATTCGTCATCACGTACCGGCGCGGCGAAGGCAATGCGAACTACTCGGCCATCTTCCGCCGCGAAGGTCTGATCACGTGGAAGCTCGCCGCGATCAATCTGAACGAGTGAATGGGAAGTTTGATCTGAATGGTCGAGTGGCCGGCTATCGTAGCCGGCCACTCGGCAGGATGCGACAAGCGTTTCGATACACCCGGCGCAGTTCGATACCGCATCGAGGTCTTTCAATGGCGCTCGCCGTCATTCAGACCTTCGTGCAAGCCCTCATTCAGACCGGCACGCAACGAGCCGCACGCGTCAACTCTCATGCACGATCGCGCCATGTCGAAATCCCGCGCGTGATCGTGCCTCATCTTGCATAAGCAAGCGTTGCTCAGGCAACGCTCATCGGTACATCACCGCGTCAGGCCGCGGCCTGCTGTTGCTCCTGCACCGACGAACACGCGACCAGAATGCTGCACGACACGCGATCGAGCAGCGGCGTATTACCCGCGCCCATCCACCAGCGCGACAAGCCGGTCCGGCAGCGATGACCGACCACCACGAGATCGACCTGCAACTCATTGGCGAGATTGGCGATCTCGTCGATCGGATGGCCGAACGCGAAATGCCCTTGTGCGTTCACGCCGCGCTCGGTCAGCCAGTTCACGCCCTCCTGCAGAATCTCGCGGGCGGTTTTTTCGAAGCTGCCACAGGCCACGTCGGTCAACAGGCCCGCGCTTTGCGCGATGCTGGAACGCATGTCGACCACCGACAGCAAATGCGTTTCCGCCTTCAGGTCCAACGCCAGATCGGCGCCGCAACGCAGGGCTTTACGGCCTTCGCGCGAGCCGTCGTAGCACAACAGGATTTTCTGGTAGCTCGCCATCATTTTCTCCCTTCGCGCGGAAAGCGCGGTCTGAGTCAATCATGGTGCGCCGCAATTCAGCTTGCAAGAGATGGAAAACGCTAAGTGCGTAGTCGCTACAGGTTAATGCAGGCCGCACGGACGTTGCGGCGGCATCGGCCCGGTTTTGCACGCAAATATGGCAGCGCAAAAAATATCGCGTGGCGACGCTCCGTTCAGCGTCGCCCCCGAGCATCGATTCCCCAGCACGATAGGTGCCTGAAGGATGTCCAACACGCGTCTACGCCCAACAGGGCTGCAGGCGTCTTCGCTCGACAATGCCCTAGAATGGACTGCTTTCGTAGCCGTTGCGGCCATCCGCGCGCACCGCGTCCATTGCCTGCCGTAGCGTGTTCTTCCGGAGCCTTCGTCGATCCATGCCTGCCGCCCCTATCGAATTCCATCAGGTCAGGAAAAGCTACGGCGAAAAAACGGTCGTCGATGGATTGTCGTTCCATGTCAATGCGGGCGAATGCTTCGGCCTGCTCGGCCCCAACGGCGCGGGCAAGACCACGACCTTGCGCATGCTGCTCGGCATCGCGTCGCCCGATGCCGGCGAAATCCGCCTGTGCGGCGAGCCGATTCCGGGCCGTGCGCGCGTGGCGCGGGCGCGCGTCGGCGTGGTGCCGCAGTTCGACAACCTCGATCCCGATTTCACGGTGCGCGAAAACCTGCTCGTGTTCGGCCGCTACTTTGGCTTGAGCGCCGCGCAATGCCGCGCGGCCGTGCCCGGACTGCTCGAATTCGCGCGGCTCGAAAGCAAGGCGGACGCACGCGTGAGCGAACTGTCGGGCGGCATGAAGCGGCGCCTCACGCTTGCGCGTGCGCTCATCAACGACCCCGACGTGCTGATCATGGACGAGCCGACCACCGGGCTCGATCCGCAGGCGCGGCATCTGATCTGGGAGCGGTTGCGCTCGCTGCTCGCGCGCGGCAAAACCATCCTGCTGACCACGCACTTCATGGAAGAAGCCGAGCGGCTATGTCATCGGCTCTGCGTGATCGAGGAAGGAAGCAAGATCGCCGAGGGCGCGCCGAGCGAGTTGATCGCCTCCGAGATCGGCTGCGACGTGATCGAGATCTACGGCGCCGACCCGTTTGCGTTGCGCGACGAACTCGCGCCGCTCGCCGAGCGAACCGAGATCAGCGGCGAAACCCTGTTCTGCTACGTGAACGACGCGCAGCCTGTGCATGCGCGGCTCAAGCAGCGCGCCGATCTGCGCTATCTGCATCGGCCGGCGAATCTCGAAGACGTGTTTTTGCGGCTCACGGGCCGCGAGATGCAGGATTGAGAACGCGCATCGAAACGAGGCGTCGAAACATGCCCGGCACGCGAGGCATAAGCGGCCGCGACGTCGCACAATAGATGCGGCAACCGGATAGAAACCGCAAACAAAGGACGCCGCCGAGAAGATCGCGCAAAGCAGGCACGGACCAGGCACAAGGCAGGCACCCGGCAAACCCCGGGCACGCGAGAACAACCCGAGACACCTCATGGACGCACGCACCTACGAAACCCACGGCGGCACGCCTTCGGCACAGGAACCGTTCGCCGCTTTCCCCGCCAACGCCGTGAACTGGATCGCGGTGTGGCGCCGCAACTATCTGGTCTGGAAGAAGCTCGCGCTTGCGTCGATGTTCGGCAATCTCGCCGACCCGATGATCTATCTGTTTGGGCTCGGCCTCGGACTCGGGCTGATGGTCGGGCACGTCGACGGCGTCTCGTACATCGCGTTTCTCGCGGCGGGCACGGTCGCTTCGAGCGTGATGATGTCGGCGAGTTTCGAGTCGATGTATTCGGGCTTTTCGCGCATGCACGTGCAGCGCACGTGGGAAGCGATCATGCACACGCCGCTCACGCTCGGTGATATCGTGCTCGGCGAGGTGATCTGGGCAGCCAGCAAGTCGATGCTGTCGGGCGCCGCGATCATGCTCGTGGCCGGCGTGCTCGGCTACGCGAGCTTTCCATCGATGTTGCTCGGCTTGCCGGTCATCGTGCTGGCCGGTCTCGCCTTCGCCAGCATCGCGATGATCGTGACGGCACTCGCGCCGTCGTACGACTTTTTCATGTTCTATCAGACGCTCGTGCTCACGCCGATGCTGCTGCTCTCGGGCGTGTTCTTTCCGACCTCGCAACTGCCTGCCGCCGCGCAGGCCGCGACCGGCGCGTTGCCG
Source organism: Paraburkholderia sp. Ac-20336 (assembly GCF_017105025.1). NCBI lineage: Bacteria > Pseudomonadati > Pseudomonadota > Betaproteobacteria > Burkholderiales > Burkholderiaceae > Paraburkholderia > Paraburkholderia sp. Ac-20336. Next base: position 25,467 of record NZ_JAAGPS010000062.1, read on the forward strand.
CTCGCGCATGCGGTCGAACTGATGCGCCCGGTCATGCTCGGGCGGCCGGTCGCTCACGCGCTGTGGCACGCGGGCGTGCTGGCCGCGTATGCGGTGGGTGGCTTCGTCGTAGCGGCGATTCTGTTTCGCCGCAGGATGATGAAGTAGGCCGAGTGCGGCAAGCCGCGGCCCCCACTCCGTGGAACCCTGCACGTCACGCCAGGCAAGAAACGTGAGCCACCCGTGCAAGGCATCGGGCACGCGCGATGCTGTCCGCGCGCGGGGTTGAACCGCAGCGCTCCCGCGCCTCAGTCTGGCTCCCGATCAATCCTCGTCATCGGTCCACGGAATATCGACGTCCGAGATAAACGCGACCGTCGCGAACGGTCCTCCCTCATGACGTCCGATCTTGCCGTCGGCGCGCTGCCACTCGACGCGGAACACCGTGCCCGGATCGTCGGCGATAAGCCGCACCGTGCGCACTTCGTCGGGATCGGTATCCTCGACCGGACCGTCGAGCGAAATCAGCAATGCCTGCGGCCACAAACCATCGGCGGGATCGTAGATCCTGTCGCCGTCGTGGATCAACGTGAAGGCTTCCACGCCGATGGTCGCCGACGCATCGACGATCATCTTGGCCAGCGCGCGCAACAACGCGGTTGCGCGTGCCGAGTTCGCCTGACGGATCGCCAGATCGCCGCGCGTCAGCGCCTGTTCGAGTTTGGGATTGGTTTTTTGCTGCGCCATTCGATGTCCTGGTCCTATTGCTCTGTTGTGAGCGAACGCCTCGTACCGATGAGGGTGCGCGCTTCTTGTCCGGGTCGATATCCGCCGTCGATGTGCATTGCAGCATCGCGGGCGGACGGCGTTACCGTGCTGCCTCTGCGTGGTTCTTCCGCGAACTTCCTGAGTTATCTCTGCGCCGTTTTTCGTGACCTTTTACGCAATGCATTGTCGAGGGATGCCGCTGTCCACCACAGTGTAGGCCGTGATTCGGCATCCTGGAGAACATTTGCCGTTGGGTGTCGCACATGGCCATGCGGCCATTGTGACAAAAAAGCCCGGCTTCTAGAATCGCTCTCAATGACAGGGCATGACACGCATGACGATCTCGTCAGCCTCCCGAGCCATTCAGCCCAACCCGCATCGGAGACATCCATGAGCCGCAACGAGGCGATCGAGCACGCAACCCGGTATTTCGAATCCGGCGCCTTTCTCGCCGACCTGAACCGCCGCGTCGGCTTTCGCACCGAGAGCGAGGAAAGCGGTCGCGACGCACTGCTGCGGTCCTATCTGAGCGACGAAATCGCACCCGAAGCCACACGCCTCGGGTTCCAGACGCGCATCGTCGATAACCCGGTGAACGGCTTCGGACCGTTCCTGATCGCGAACCGTCATGAAGGCGACGCTCTGCCGACCGTGCTGATCTACGGCCACGGCGACGTCGTGCGCGGCTACGACAGCCAGTGGCGCGCGCCGCTCACGCCGTGGGCCGTGACGGTCGAAGGCGAACGCTGGTTCGGCCGCGGCACCGCCGACAACAAAGGCCAGCACACGATCAACCTCGCCGCGCTCGCGAGCGTGCGCGAGGCGCGCGGCGGCAAGCTCGGCTTCAACGCGAAGCTGCTGATCGAGATGGGCGAGGAAACCGGCTCGCCGGGGCTCGATGCGATCTGCCGCGCGCAGCGCGACGAACTGGCCGCCGACGTGCTGATCGCCTCCGACGGCCCGCGTCTCGCCGCGCACCGCCCGACCGTGTTCCTCGGCTCGCGCGGCGCGGTCAATTTCAGGCTGTCGCTGAACCTGCGCGACGGCGCGCACCATTCGGGCAATTGGGGCGGCCTGCTGCGCAATCCGGCCACCGTGCTCGCGAGTGCGCTCGCGAGTCTCGTCGATACGCGCGGCGTGATCGCGGTCGCAGGCTTGCGTCCGCCGCCGATTCCCGAGGCCGTGCGCCGCGCGCTCGCCGACATCGCAGTGGGCGGCGGCCCCGGCGACCCGGCCATCGACGACAACTGGGGCGAGCCGGGTCTCACGGCGCCCGAGCGTGTGTTCGGCTGGAACAGCGTCGAGGTGCTCGCGTTCAAGGCCGGCAATCCCGAGAACCCGGTCAATGCGATTCCGCCGTCGGCGTTCGCGGTTTGCCAGCTGCGCTTCGTGGTCGGCACCGATTGGGAGAACCTCGGCCAGCATCTGCGCGCGCATCTCGACGCGCATGGTTTTCAGCTCGTCGAACTCGACGTCGAACGCGGCGCGCCGGCCACGCGCCTGAATCCGGACGACCCGTGGGTCGAATGGGCGATCGCGTCGCTCGAACGGACCACGGGCAAGAAAACCGCGGTGCTGCCGAACCTCGGCGGCACGTTGCCCAACGACGTATTCGCCGACACGCTCGGTCTGCCGACGATCTGGGTGCCGCATTCGTACCCGGCCTGCTCGCAGCATGCGCCGAACGAGCATCTGCTTAGCCCGGTCGTGCGCGAGGGATTGCGGATGATGGCGGGACTGTTCTGGGATCTCGGCGAGAATGCGCCGCATGGGGCGACGCGCGAACCGACGCATGAGTCGACGCATGAGCCTAGGAACGCAGCGGCAGATGCAGCGAGGGCCGCGGGCTGAAACAGCTTCACGGGCGTGTTCCGGCAGACCAGCCCGGCCCACCGGAACACGCAGCGCTCACCTCGCCCTCACCTCACGCTCAAGGCGCCGGGCTCGGCTGCAATTCATGCAGCTGGTCGATTTCCGCCAGCGCTTCCGCCGACAGCGTCACCTGCGCGCTCGCGATGTTTTCCTTCAACTGCTCGAGCGAGGTCGCGCCGACCAGGGTACTCGTCACGAACGGGCGGCTGTTGACGAACGCGAGCGCGAACTGCGCGGGCGACAGGCCGTGACGCTTCGCGAGTTCGACGTAGCGCGAGGTCGCCTGCATGGCCTGCGGCTTGCTGTAGCGCTGGAAACGTTCGAACTGCGTGATGCGCGCGCCGGCCGGACGCGCGCCGCCTTCGTACTTGCCCGACAGCCAGCCGAACGCGAGCGGCGAATACGCGAGCAGGCCGATGCCATCGCGATGCGCGAACTCGGACAGGCCCGCTTCGTAGGTACGGTTCACGAGGTTGTACGGATTCTGGACGCTGACGATGCGCGGCAGGCCGAACTTTTCGGCCGCGCGCAGGAATTGCGCGACGCCCCACGGCGTTTCGTTCGACACGCCGATGTGACGCACCTTGCCTTGCTTGACGAAGTCGGCGAGCACCGCGAGCGTCTCTTCGATCGGCACCGTGTACGCGTCGTCGACCCACGGATACAGGGGGCGGCCGAACGTCATCGTGCTGCGATCGGGCCAGTGCATCTGATACAGATCGACGTAGTCCGTCTGCAGACGCTTGAGGCTGCCGTCGAGCGCCTCGGTCAGATTCTTGCGATCGAACTGGTTGGCCTCGCCGCGAATATGGCGCGGGTTATGCGGTTGACGCGCGGGCCCGGTGATCTTGGTGGCGAGCACGATCTTCTCGCGCATGCTGCCGTGCTGCGCGAGCCACGTGCCGATGTAGCGCTCGGTCGAGCCCTGCGTTTCGGCGCGCGGCGGCACCGGATACATTTCAGCAGTGTCGATCAGATTGACGCCGTGATCGAGCGCGTAGTCGATCTGCGCATGCGCTTCCTGTTCGGTGTTCTGCTCGCCCCACGTCATGGTGCCGAGACCGATCTGGCTGACTTTCACGTCGGAGTCACCGAGTCTGCGGTATTCCATTTAGCTTGTCCTGTCGAATAGATGAACGGAAAGCGCAGACGTTACCATGCCGGCGCCCTGCCTGCAGCACGGCTAGAATACGGTGCCTGCGCGGAACCCAAGCCGGACCGGCGCTGCCGGGCCTCGATGGTCGTGCTCGCGGCCGCGCCTCGGGCCCGATCCTTCGCGGCGCGCTTCATGAACCTCGCGCCGGCTTCCCGGCAATTACCCCGCATGAATCCTCCATGAATCCCCAACAACTCGAACTGCTGGTCACGCGCGTGATGCCCTTCGGCAAATACAAGGGCCGCGTGATTGCCGATCTGCCTGGCCACTATTTGAACTGGTTCGCGAGCCAGGGCTTTCCGCCTGGCGAAATCGGCCGTCTGCTCGCGTTGATGCAGGAGATCGATCACAACGGTCTGAAGCCGTTGCTCGATCCATTGCGCAAGCGCGAAGCGGGCGCTTAGGCAAGGTTCGGGCGTCGCCTCGGGGAAACGTTAAAGCACTATTGAAGCGACATTAAGGCAGCGCCGGACATACGCCGGCACCCTCGCGTCGAAAGCCATCCGGAGCGTCGTGAAGCCCCGCTGAAAGTCGCCTTGCAGGCCCGCTGCAAGCAAGGCGGCGCCGTACAAATTTATACAGTCTTTTTCTTGCGTGTCGCGAGTGCGTAGCCTTTAATGCGCATAAGTCATCGCGCGATGAAGCTCGCCGCACGAGTGAAATGGAGCGAACCGCTCGCTGCCTCGCACTCGCCGCTCTCGGCTTCCGGCTTCGCGCGCGACACCTCCGACCGCGTGATTGCCTGCCTGTCCATGCCCGCATTCAATCTGTCCGCCCTGCTTGAATTTATCGGTCACGATCTGTCGCCCGTGCGCGCGGTCATCGTGTTCTTCGTGATCGGCTATGTGATCGTCGGGCTGCCCGTGCATTTCCGCCAGGGCGCGGCATCGCGCGATATCTGGGGCACGGCCGCCGGCGTGACGATGGCCGCGCTCTACGCGGCGTTCATCGTCGGCGTGTACCCTGCGCTGCATCACGCGGCGGCGATCCCGCGTTGACGCGCGCTACGTTTTTATCCGCTCGTGCCGGTGCCGGTGCCGGTCGTGTTCGCTGCGTGCCGGGATCAAGGCGGGTTGTTTACGTCGGCTTCCGGTAGTCCTCTCTCCTGCGATCCCTCTTCTCGCCGCCTCATTTCCCGCGCCGCTCCCAGTTCCGCCCCCAGCCCCGTCAACAACGGTTCGAGCAACTCCGCGCGCGGCTGCCAGCGACGTATCGAAGTCCGGTAAAGCGGACGGCGCACCTGCGCCGAACTCGCGGTGCTCACGCGCCGCGAAGTCCGGTAAAACGCGCGACAACGCTCGTCCCAGTCGAGTCCGCAATGCGCGAGCAGACGACGCACATTGGCCTCGAAATCGTCGACCAGGTCTTCGTATTCGATCTCGATCATCACGCCTTCGGGCAGCACGCGCCGCCAATGCGACATCAATGCATCGTACGCGCGGTAATAGCGGCCCAGTTCGCCGAGATCGTAGCCGAACGGCACGTCGTGGAAAATCCGCGAAAAAATCGACAGACAGGTCTGCAACGGCGAACGGCGGCAGTGAATGAAGCGCGCATTCGGCAGCGCCAGATGAATCAGGCCGACGTTGATGAAATTGAACGGATATTTGTCGGTGAAATGGGGGTGGCGCGGTGCGGCGTTCCCCGCGCGCGCCCCGGTTTCCGCCAGCACGCATTGCATCCGTTGCAGATAGTCGGCGCCCAGCGTGCGCCATTGCGCGGCGCCGGCCTGCTGCAACGCTTCGATATCGATCCGCAACGGGTCGGCGGCGTCACGGCGAATGCACGTCACCAGCGCCTCGCCGAATTCGGTGCGCTCACCCGCGCCTAACACCTGGGGATGACTCGCGAAAATCTGCTCGATCAGCGTCGAGCCCGAACGCGGCATGCCGACGATAAAAATCGGCGCCGCCGATGGATCGCCGAGACCTCGCGCGGCCGCCAGCGTATCCGCGCTGAGCAACCCGGGCAGGCTCGCGAACAGTCCGAGCGATTCGGCCTCGTTGTAGCGCAGGCCGGCGCGAAACAGCGCGTTGCCTTTGAGCAGATGATCGAACGATTCGTCGTCACGCCCCACGCCCGACAGCGCCGCGGCGTACGCGAAATGCAACTCGGCCTGTTCGGCGGGATTGAACGATGCCGTATCGGCGGCAAGCTGTGCAAGCCGGACGAACACGGGGTCGTCGGCGGCAAGGTGCTGGATCTGCACGAAATTGCGGTAATAGAGCGGCACGCGCGGCGCCCCGTCGATCGCGCGCCGATACGCTTCATGCGCTTCCTCGAAGCGGCCGAGCGCCTGCAGACAGTTGCCGATGTTGTTGTGCGACCCGTCGGCGCACGGATTGACACGCACCGCCTCGCGATAGGCATCGACCGCCGGTTCCAGCCGGTTCATCCGTTCGAGCGTCCAGCCGAGCCCGTGGTGCAGATCGGCGTTACCGGGATCGCACGCAATGGCCTCGCGATAACGGACTTCGGCTTCGGAGAAACGGTCCAGCACGACCAGCGTCGCGGCAAGGCGCTCGTGATGGCCGGCATCGGCGGGTTCGAGCGCGCATGCGGATTCGAAACAGCGCAATGCGGCTTCGTGCTCCGCGCGTGCGAGGCAGGCGTCGGCTTCGGCGCGCCATTGCGCCGCGGTGGCCGGCGGAGGATCGTGCTTCATCGAGAACTGGATTCGGGCAGGCGTCGCCCGGGCGGCCCGATAACGGCTCGAGGGCGGGTACGTTCTTTTCTTCCGGCTTCGGCATGCGCAATCGCATGCGCAGGGTTATCGAACGGCCCGGATTCAAAGGCTCATTGTCTGGGCCGAAATTAGCAGCCACGCCCTTCAGTTGCGTTTCGAATCGTTAACCAAGTGTTACCGCGGGGTCGTCTCGTAAGACGCGGCAAGATTGCGGCCAAGGTTGAGCATGACGGCATTCGACCGCGTAGCATGAGTGACGACCGTGTCCCGATGCGCTCGCGCGGTAACGCGCGGACACAAATGCCACTGAACTCCACGGCGCGCGGTTTTTCTCACGTATATATGAAGGAGAAAATCGTGAGCAGGCTCATTGCATCGATGACGCTGCTAGCGGCGGCAGCGAGCTTGACCGGATGCGTGGTCGCGCCGCCGGCGGGCTACGCGTACGCACAACCGTATTACCCGTACGCCTACGGCCCGCCCTATGCGCCGGTGTACGGCACGGTCGACGTCTGGGGCGGTTTTGGCGGTCCGTGCTGCTACTACCACGGCGGCCACGGATACGGGCACGGCGGCGGCTGGCATGGCGGCCATGGCGGCTGGCACGGCGGCGGACATGGTGGTGGAAGTTCGTGGAGTAGCGGCGGGCATGGTCATTGAGGTGGCGTGCGAGGCCGCGCGGCCCGTCATGCCGTGACATGCATGCAATGACCGCGACAGCGGCGCCCCGTGGCTCGCCGTCGGCCCACGCCATCGGCAATTTACGGCGTTGCGGTAAAATTAGCGTTTTGAATCAAGCCCCGCCGTCCCATGTCTGTACCTCGCACTCCCAGCCCGCGTCGCATTTCCGTCGCGCCGATGATGGACTGGACCGATCGCCATTGCCGTTCGCTGCATCGCATGATTTCGCGCCATACGTGGCTTTACACGGAAATGGTGACGACCGGCGCGCTGCTGCACGGCGACGTGCCGCGCCACCTCGCGTTCACGCCCGACGAAGCTCCCGTCGCCCTGCAACTGGGCGGCAGCGAGCCCGATGACCTCGCGCGTTCGGCGAAGCTCGGCGAGCAATGGGGTTACGACGAAATCAATCTGAACTGCGGCTGCCCGTCCGAGCGCGTGCAGCGCGGCGCATTCGGCGCGTGTCTGATGAACGAACCGCAGCTCGTCGCCGATTGCGTGAAAGCGATGCGCGACGCGGTCTCGGTGCCGGTGACGGTCAAGCACCGGATCGGCGTCGATACGGTCGAGGAGTATGGCTTCGTGCGCGACTTCGTCGGCACGATCGCGCAGGCCGGTTGCGAGGTGTTCATCGTTCACGCGCGCAATGCGATCCTGAAGGGATTGAGCCCAAAGGAAAACCGCGAAATTCCGCCGCTCAAGTACGACTACGCGTATCAGTTGAAGCGCGATTTTCCGCAACTCGAGATCATTATCAACGGCGGCATCAAGACGCTCGATGAAGTCGAACAGCATCTTCAGCACGTCGATGGCGTGATGCTCGGACGCGAGGCTTATCACAACCCGTATGTGCTCGCCGAGGTCGACGCGCGCTTCTACGGCTCCAGCCAAACGCCGCCGACGCGCGACGAAGTCGAAGCGAAGCTGATCGAATACTGCGCCGCCGAAATGGCGCGCGGCACGTATCTCGGCGCGATCACGCGTCATGCGCTGGGGCTTTATCGCGGCGAAGCGGGTGCGCGCGGCTGGCGGCGCGTGCTGTCCGATAGCAAGCGGCTCGCGGCGCGCGATCTGTCCATCTTCAACGAAGCAAGACAGCATCTGCGCGAGCCTGTCGAAATTTCTGAATAAAGGACTAGGCAAACGCAAATCTAGTCCCTATAATCTCGTTTCTTCGTCGGCGAGACAGGTTTTTAAAGCAAGTCAAGCAGATGTTAGTGGTGGCTGTAGCTCAGTTGGTAGAGTCCAGGATTGTGATTCCTGTCGTCGTGGGTTCGAGTCCCATCAGCCACCCCAGAGAATTCAGCGGTAAAGTTTTGCAAACGGCGTTGTGAGAAATCACAACGCCGTTTTTGTTTTGGGTTGGGATTTTCCACTGTTCTCCGCTTTTCCGGCTCCAAGGGCTATCTCCCTTTTCTAAACCCTCCCCGCTCTATGGTCTCGGCTTCAAAAAACTTGGTCAATGGGGACCGATCATCGTCGAGCCTTGCCGCGCTTACGTCTGAGAGATTGTTTCGCAGCGAGGAATAGTAATTTCAGTTTATCGGCACAAATTTTCAATAGTAGGGGTATACACTGCATTCCATCGACGTTGCAGACACACCTCAGTAGCTCCCTGCGACGCCTCCCTGAAATGCAGTCGAACGTTATCGGAGTCCTACCATGAAGACCAAGTTCATCGCCGCCCTGCTGGTTGCCGCTTCTGCCTCGATCGCCGCTCCCGCTTTTGCAAGCGGTTATGGTCCGGCACCGTTCTATCGTCCGGCGGTTGGCGCTCCGGCCTCGCAACAAGGCCAGAACGCGCAGACCGTTGCCGCTGAACGCAACGAAGCCACGACGAATGCCTACGGCGGCGTGAAGAACGTGTCGTCGCAATCGGGCACGCGCGAGCCGGCTTCCGGCCCGCAATCGGTGTTCTTCGGCCACTAAGCCAATCAGCAGTCACGTCGATTCGCGGCCCGCTCGGGCGGACCGCGATCGATCTGGGCGCCGCGCATCGGGTATCGATGCCGGCGCCCAGTTGCGTTTACCACGTGGTCGTCTCACGTATGGGCAGGATCCACGCGCCAGCCCATCGCCTTAAGGCAGGCGTTCGCAAAACAGGTGCCGCAGCGCGCCACAGCCAATGCATGTGCCAATCCGCACGACGTCCTTTATCTGCGGTTATCCGCCGCTAACGCGGGAGCCCCGCGTCAATCAATTCGCGTGCCGCGCGAAAGCCCGCCTCGGCCGCCGCATGCTCGGTGGACCACAAGCTGTCGATATGCACGAGTTGCCAGTCGACGACCACCGCATCGTTGCGCAGCACCCGAAAATGCGCCTTGACGCCGGTCAGCACCTGCTCGACCGCGACCTCGATGTCGTAGTCTCCGTAGCGCTCCTGGTAGTCCCCCATATCGAGGCTCTTTGGCTCCATGCCCGCCTCCGTGGTATCGCCTGATCGCATGCATGAAAGAAAGCGGACGCACTCATCCCGCGAGCGTCGCCGACGCCCGCGAGACTCTGCTTCGTCATCAGGCCACCCTGGCTCGATGCCCTGCTTGAGGATCAGTCGCAATCGCCGGAAAGATATTGCCGGCCATTGCAGTTGATCTCGACCTCGCCGCTCCCCGACTCGGCGACGAGATCGCTCGCCAATAACTCAGCGACGACGGACTGCGCGAGTTCGGGCGCCGTCTGTCCAACGCCGACGTCGTTCAGACGCCGCAACGCTTCAACCGCTTCGGGACTCAAGGACTTCGACATGGCCGTCTCCGTCTGAACGCTTGATTCATCGTAGCAAGTTTCATCGGCGGATGCAGGTTCACTATACGCGCAGGCACGCGGTGTGCGCTGCAAACGCTGACGATTGGCGGCTGGGGCGGGCATGGGCCGCGCATGCAGTGCGAGCGCACCGGGACCTGTCGGCGGCACCGCGAAGGAGAACGACATGAAGCAAGGCAGATCGACAACGCTGGCGGCCACAAGCATCGCGCGACGGCGACAGCAACCGCGACCGTCACTCGCCGATGGTCACGCCGCCCGCAACGACATCGCGCCCGGGTGGTTCGGACAATCCGGACAACATGCCGATCTGGCATCCGCGGACGCCAGCCAACGATCGCATGACACACGAGCCGCCCGCAAGCGGCGCGAACGCGAAATAGGCGCGTGCGAGCGCCGGCGCTATAACTCGGTCAGCGCCCGATACTCGCAGCGATCACAGCCGCGCGATCGACACTTCCGTCGACTTCACGAGCGCGACTACTTCCGAGCCGACTTTCAGTTCGAGTTCGTCGACCGAGCGCGTCGTAATCACCGAGGTGACGATGCCGAACGGCGTCTCCACGTCGACTTCGGACACCACCGAGCCGCGAATGATTTCCTTGACCTTGCCTTTGAACTGATTGCGCACGTTGATTGCGGAAATGCTCATTTAAAGTGACTCCAGAAAAACGGTTGGAAACGAATCGGTAAGAACCGCGGATTGGGATGTCAGATCGCCCAGCGCACGTCGGTCGGACGCGCGAACCGCTCCGGCGCCGGTTCGCCATAGGCGCGATGCAGAAGCGTGTCGTCGTTGGGGCCGGTTTTCAGCACGCGTTGCAGCACGTGTTCTTCGAGCGCGGCGAAACCCGCCGACGCGCGCGCACGCGGACGCTCGAGCGCCACCGGCTGATCGAGTGCGATGCGCCCCTCTTCGATCAGCAGAATCCGGTCGCCGAGCGCGACCGCTTCGTGCACATCGTGCGTGACGAGCAGCGCGGTGAAGCGATGCTCGCGCCACAGCCGCTCGATCAACGCGTGCATTTCGATGCGCGTCAACGCATCGAGCGCGCCGAGCGGTTCGTCGAGCAGCAGCAATTGCGGACGATGCACGAGCGCCCGCGCAAGCGCGACGCGCTGACGCTGGCCGCCCGACAGTTGCGCGGGCCAGTCGCTCGCGCGTTCGAGCAGACCGACTTCGGCGAGCACGGCGCGCGCGTCGTCGCGCGCCCCGCGGCCGAGACCGAGCATCACGTTCTGCAGCACGGTCTTCCACGGCAGCAGGCGCGCGTCCTGAAACATGATGCGGGTGTCGAGCGGACCCTCGTCTGCCGCACGCTTTTCGAGCACGCCCGAACTGGTCTCTTCGAGACCGGCGACGAGCCGCAGTAGTGTCGATTTCCCGCAACCGCTGCGGCCGACGATCGCGACGAAACTGCCGCGCTCGATCGACAGATCGAAATCCGACAGCACCTGACGCTCGCCATACCGCTTGCCGACACCGCACAATTGCACGGTGTAATCGCTGTCGTAACGCGCGTCGTGGCGGGAAAGCGCGCCGTGCGCCGCCAGCGTTTTATCGCCCGCGCCGTGGCGTGCTTTTTCGCGCGATTGCAACTGGGTCTGCGTTTTCGTCTGCGACTGCGCCCGCTCCAGCGCATACTGTGTCGCGCCGCCGCGCCCCGCATCGAGCGCTTCGTTCGCATCGCGGTCCGCGACCCGCGTCTGCGCGAGCTCGGCTTCGAGATCGCGTCCCGCGACTGCGCCGAAGCTCGTCGACAATATCGTTGCACTCATGCTTTTGCTCCTCGCTGATAAGCCGGATGCCAGCGCAGCGACACGCGTTCGAGGCTTTTCGCGAGCACGTCGGCGAGCTTGCCGAGCGCCGCGTACAGCAGAATGCCGACCACTACCACATCGGTTTGCAGGAATTCGCGCGCGTTCATCGTCATGTAGCCGATGCCCGATTGCGCGGAAATAGTTTCGGCGACGATCAGCGTGACCCACATGAGCCCAAGCGCGAAACGCACGCCGACCAGAATCGACGGCAACGCGCCCGGCAGGATCACGTGCCGGTACAGCGCGAAACCATTGACGCCATAGCTGCGCGCCATCTCGACCAGATTCGCGTCGACCGAGCGGATACCGTGGAACGTGTTCACATAGACCGGGAAAAACACGCCGAGCGCGACGAGAAACACCTTCGCTTCCTCCTCGATGCCGAACCACAGGATCACGAGCGGAATCATCGCGAGCGCGGGGATGTTGCGGATCATCTGCACGGTCGAGTCGAGCACGACTTCGGCGGGCCTGAACAGCCCGGTCGCGAGTCCGAGCACGAGCCCGATGCCCCCGCCGATCGCAAAGCCCGATACCGCGCGCCACGTGCTGACCCGCACGTCGGCCCACATTTCGCCGGACTGGATCAGCGACCAGGCGGCCTTCACGACCGCAAGCGGTTCGGGCAGCACGCGCGTCGACAACACGCCGCTGCGCGCCGCGATTTCCCATGCGAGCAGAATCGCGAGCGGCGCGAGCCATGGCAGCAGATGCGCGCCGAAGCGGCGCAACGGATTCGCGCGCGTACCGGCCGCCGGCGCCGCAGCGCCGGCGCGCTGCCCCGCGCTCAAAGTGGTTGGGGTCATGATGGCTGTCCTTGTTGTCTGTCGAAAGTCGGCCGGTCGAAAGTCGTCGTGGCGCTGGCGCGCGAGCGCCGCGACACCCGCGCGCCTCACGGCGCCATTCAGCTCGCGCTCGCCGCCTTCGGCAGATGGTGGTTGCCGACGATCTCGCCGAACGGCCCCGACAGCGGTCCGTTCGCGACCTTGTTGAGCCGCTTCGGCAGCAGCGGGAACACGAGTTCGGCGAAACGATAGGATTCCTCCAGATGCGGATAGCCCGACAGGATGAACGTTTCGATGCCGAGTTCCGCGTATTCCTTCATGCGCGCGGCCACCTGCTCCGGACTGCCGACCAGCGCCGTGCCCGCGCCGCCGCGCACGAGGCCGACGCCCGCCCACAGATTCGGATAGATTTCGAGCTGCTCGCGCCCGCCGCGCTTGCCGCCGTGCAGCGCGGCCATGCGGCGTTGCCCTTCCGAGTCCATCTTCGCGAACGAGGCCTGGGCGCGCGCGATCGTGTCGTCGTCGAGCTTGCTGATCAGCTTGTCGGCGGCGGCCCACGCTTCCTCTTCGGTCTCGCGCACGATTACGTGCAGGCGGATGCCGAAGCGGATCTGCCGGCCGCGCGCCGCGGCGCGTGCGCGAATGTCGGCGATCTTCTTCGCCACCGCTTCGGGCGGCTCGCCCCAGGTCAGGTACGTATCGATGTGCTCGGCCGCGATGTCGTGCGCGGCCGCCGACGAACCGCCGAACCACAATGGCGGATGCGGCTTCTGCACCGGCGGATACAACGCCTTGCCACCCTTCGATTGCAGATGCTGGCCGTCGAAATCGATCGCGTCGTTGGTATGCGCCGCGCTCAGCAGCTTGCGCCAGATATGCAGGAATTCGTCGGTGATTTCGTAGCGCGTGTCGTGATCGACGAACACGCCGTCGCCCGCAAGTTCAGCCGCGTCGCCGCCGGTCACGACGTTGATCAGCAGCCGCCCGTTCGACAATCGGTCGAACGTCGCCGCCATGCGCGCGGCCAGCCCCGGCGACGAGAGCCCCGGGCGGATCGCCACGAGAAACTTGAGCCGCCGGGTCGCGGGAATCAGGCTCGAGGCGACCACCCATGCATCCTCGCACGAGCGCCCGGTCGGCAGCAGCACGCCTTCGTAGCCGAGCGTGTCGGCGGCGACGGCGATCTGTCGGAAGTAATCGTAATCGGCTGCGCGCGCGCCTTGGGACGTACCGAGATACCGGCTGTCGCCGTGAGTCGGAATGAACCAGAACACATTCATGAGTTGTTGCTCCTGCCTGTTCTAACGAAGTAATGGGAAAACGCTGCGCGAGCGCCTGCCGCGCGCATCGAGCCGGCATGCGGCCACGCGCTGCAACGCATGGGGAAATTGAAAAATGGCCGGCCGGTTCAGGCCGGAGGCGGCTTACTCGCGGCGAGGCGGACAGCGCGAGCTACGGAGCGAACCGCCCCGCGAGCCGTGGCACGGCCGCGCGCGCATGCCGACGCGGCAATGGAAATACTTCGACGGCGGCAGGCTGAACATCGCGGCGGCTTTCCTCGACCAACGTGCGCGTAACGCGCCCGATTCAACGGATGACGGCGACCGGCGCCGTCTGCATGAGGAAACAGTCTATGGAGCGGCCCGAGGCTTTTGAACGATTTTTTTGAGCTTAGGTTTTCCGCTTTCGTGATTAGCCCGACGCCCGAGCATACGGGTTCGCGCGCATACAGGTGTTGCGCTTTATGCACGCGGCGACGGGCGGCGCCAACCCTGTCGATATAATGGCGCACGTTTTCCGATCATCCGCTACAGGCTTTGCAGATTCGCGCCGCCTGTACCTTGCGCGGTGCAATGCATGCAAAAACTTATCCTGCCGTTCGTCGCCGGCTTTCTGGCCTCCCTGTTCTTTCGCGAAGCAACGCTGGCGCTGCTGCACGCCGCCGGCCTCATCGACCCGAGCGGCTTTTCGACCGCGCCGTTCCTGCCGCTCGGACTGCCTGAATTCATCGCCAACGCGATCTGGAGCGCGTTCTGGGCCGTGCTGATGGCGTGGCTGCTGCGCGTCGCGCCGCAGCGGCGCGCGCCGTGGGTGCCGGCCTTCGTGTTCGGCGGCATCGTGCTGACGGCAGCGAGCGTGTTCGTCGTCGATCCGCTGCGCGGCATCTGGCCGAGCGGCAACATGCTGCCGCGGCTCGCGGTCGGTTTCGCGGCCAACGCGATGTGGGGCTGGGGCGCGCTCGTGTTCATGCGCGCGTTCATGGCGAGCGAAGAGGAAGCGTAAGCGCGGGCGAATCGGCTCGCGCCGGCCTAGCTCCGCTTGCTTCTTCAGCGGTTCGAGCGTGCTTCAGCCACGCAGATCGCGCAGCGGATGCTCGCTCTCCGCCCACGGACTGTCGAACATCTTCTCGACGTCGGCCGCGCGCACGTCCTCGATGCGAGCGACTCGCCAGGTCGGCGCGTTGTCCTTGTCGATGATGCGCGCGCGAATCCCTTCCACCGTGTCGCCAATTAAAAAACTCGAACGCGTCAGATCGAGATCGACGCGCAGCGCATCCGCCATCGAACCCTCGGCGCGCGTGACCACTTCCAGCGATACCGCCATCGACAACGGCGAGCGCTCGCGCAACACCGCGATCGTCTGCTCGGCCCACTCCGCCGCGTCGCCACCCCGCTCGCGCGCTTCGTCGAGCGAGGCGAGAATCCGCGCGACATCGGGCAGCGCGAAATGCCGGTCGATCAATGCGCGCCCCCCCGCGAGCGGCGACTCGTCGGGCTGCGGCGCGACCTGATACGCGCGCGCCTCGCGCTCGATGCAGGCAACCACGTCCGCGCCGCGCTCGAACAGTTCGCAGCGCAATGTGTCGAGCAGCGCGGGCAGCGCCTCCTCGTCGATATAGGTATCGGCGAGACCCGCGTAGAGCGCGTCGGCCGCGCCGATCGTCTCGCCGGTCACCGCCAGATAACGGCCGATCGCCCCCGGCGTGCGCGCGAGAAACCAGCTCGCGCCGACGTCGGGAAAGAGGCCGATGCGCGTTTCGGGCATCGCCATCTTCGTCGATTGCGTGACGACCCGCAGGCCGCCCGTGCGATGCGCGCCCTGCGAAATACCCATGCCGCCGCCCATCACGATGCCGTTCATCAGCGCGACATAGGGCTTCGGATACGTGAAGATCGCGTGATTGAGGCGATATTCCTCGGTGAAAAATGTATCTCGCGATGCCTGATCGCCACGCTGCGCCGCCTCGTACATGAAGCGGATGTCGCCGCCCGCGCAGAACGCGCGCGCATGCTGGCTGCGCACCACGACCGCGAGCACCTCGGGGTCTTCGCGCCATTGATCGAGCGCCGCGTGCATCGCGCGGATCATGCCGGTCGACAGCGCGTTGAGCGCCTTGGGCCGCTCCAGTTCGATAAAGCCGATGCGGTTGGCTACGTGAGTCGCGATTTCGTCGCTGGCGGCAGGCGAGACGGAGATGGACATGGGAAACAGGGCGCGGCGGCGCGAGGTGAGAGGGAACTGAACGTTATCACGGGCTCGCGGCTTTGCGCCTTACGGGCAGATTCGGCGCTAGCCCGCCACCTGCCCCGGCGGAAAATGCCCGCTCTTCAGCAACACCGGCGTGCCGTTGCTGATCTGCAGATGCCCGCGCGCCACCGCTTCGATACGCGGCCGGCCGGCGTCGAATGCGCGCAGCCAGCCTTCGAGATCCTCGCTATAGGCGCCGAAATGGTCCTCGAGCGCTTCGACCGAGATCGCGCACGGCACCGGTTCGCCGTCCACCAGCGCGGGAAAGACGACGGTCAGATTCGAGTCGCGATAAGCGGGCGCGTCCGCGGGAAAGCGAATGTCCATGATCGCCTCATCAAAAGGTTCCGGCGGGAAGGCTGCGCCAGCGATAATCGGCCAGACGCGGCCGGCCTCCGCGGGTCACGCTATGGTACTCGTGCCGCCGGACCGGGGTCCAGCGGGCGGCGGCTCGCCCGAGGCAGTACCGGAAGCGCCGGATTCTGCGCCGACCGGCCACCGCCCGCCGCACTTATGCGGCTCCCGCCGGTCGAACCGTCCGATCGGCCCACTCCATCCCGTCGACGGGTTTGACGTCGGCGGCACGATTCCGAAATCAGCGAGCGCAATATGGGAAAATATTTTCTGCAGAATCAGGAACTGCCCGAGCCGGACGCGGCGAACCGATGGTTTGCCTACGCCGAAAGTCACGACATCGACATCCCGAGAGCCATCAGCATCTGGGAAGACGCGGCCACCGCGGCCGGCGTGGAAAGCCGCCGGCTCGTCAGCGCGGCGGGCATTACGATCGAAATACGCTAACCGGCGCAGGCGCCACGCGCGCCGCGCGCTGCCGGGCCGGCACAAGACCCCTGGCCCGGCAGCGCCTCTCTTTATCCGAACGAAAGGAAACTTCACGATGCATTTCACGACGCAACCGCGACACGCCGGCCGCCTCCACCGTCTCCGGCCAGGTGCCGCGCTTGCCCTCGTGCGCCGCGCGTCGCG
>NZ_JAAGPS010000063.1:0-42064 GCF_017105025.1 Paraburkholderia sp. Ac-20336
TTCCGGCACGCCGTCAACAGGTTTTAACACACTGCCCAACCTGCCTGCGCCGCGAAAACCCCTGCCATCCAGGGCCTCCCGCTTCCCCGTGCCCCGCTGGGCGGAACACGAAAGAGCGGAATTCTAGTCGCCGCCATCAGGACTTGCAAGCAATATTTTGACAAGCGTATTAACGGTGCTTGAAAACCGGTTTGCGCTTCTCCACGAATGCGGCCATTCCCTCCTTCTGATCTTCGGTAGCGAAGAGCGAATGGAACAAGCGACGCTCGAAATGCACGCCCTCCGCGAGCGTCGTTTCATAGGCGCGGTTGACCGACTCCTTGACCATCATCACTGCCGGTAACGGGAATTCGGCAATAGTCGCGGCTGCAGCAACCGCTTCGTCAAGCAGCGACGCGGCCGGAATCACGCGCGAAACCAGTCCGGCACGCTCGGCCTCGGCTGCGTCCATAAAACGGGCCGTCAAGCAGAGGTCCATCGCCTTTGCTTTCGACACCGCGCGCGGCAATCGCTGCGTGCCGCCCGCGCCCGGCATGATGCCGAGCTTGATTTCCGGCTGACCGAACTTCGCCGTGTCGGCAGCAAAAATGATGTCGCACATCATCGCGAGCTCGCAGCCGCCGCCTAGCGCGAAGCCCGCCACCGCAGCAATGATCGGCTTACGGATCGAACGCACCGCTTCCCAGTTGCGCGTGATGTAGTCGCCTTTGTAGACGTCCATATAGGTATAGGTCGCCATCATGCCGATGTCGGCCCCCGCCGCGAACGCCTTCTCGCTACCGGTCACGACAATCGCGCCGATCGCCTCATCGGCATCGAACTCGCGCAACGCGGTGCCCAGTTCGTCCATCAACGCATCGTTTAGCGCGTTCAGTGCCTTCGGACGATTCAATGTGATCAACCCGACCCGTCCTCGCGCCTCAACCAGAATGTTTTCGTAAGCCATGCCGCCTCCAGAGGGTTAATTTGCACGCGAAAAACGCTTCGCGCGGCTCTCTTAATAATGCTACCATTCACCAACCAACCGGTCGGTCAATTATTCGACGGGTTTTCCCCCAACGTATAGCCAAGCCCTCCCTGCCATGAAACATCCGCTATTTGCAAAGCACGAAGACACGCTGCACAAGGCGCTCGCCGCACTCGAAACGCGTGGCTACTGGAGCCCGTTCGTCGAGATTCCCAGTCCGAAAGTGTACGGGGAAACAGCGAACGCGGACGGCGAAGCCGCGTTCAAAGCGCTGCTCAATACGACTTTCGCGCTGGACCAGCCGTCGACCGGAGAAACGGTCGGCGCCGAAGTCTCACCGTTTGGTTTTCCGCTAGGCATGCGTTATCCCAAAGCCACCCCGGACGCGTTGATCGCAGTGGCCGCCGCTGCGCAGCGCGACTGGCGCACGGCCGGCCCGCAAGCGTGGGTCGGCGTATGCCTCGAAATCCTCGCGCGCCTGAATCGCGCCAGCTTCGAGATTGGCTATAGCGTGATGCACACCACCGGCCAGGCGTTCATGATGGCGTTTCAGGCCGGCGGCCCGCATGCGCAGGATCGCGCGCTCGAAGCCGTGGCTTACGCATGGGACCAGTTGCGCCGCGTTCCCGCCGACGCGCACTGGGAAAAACCGCAAGGCAAGAACCCGCCGCTCGCCATGCACAAGCGCTATACCGTCGTGCCGCGCGGCACCGGTCTCGTGCTGGGGTGCTGCACATTCCCGACCTGGAACGGCTACCCGGGCCTTTTCGCCGATCTGGCCACCGGCAACACCGTCATCGTCAAGCCGCATCCGGGCGCGATTCTGCCGCTCGCATTGACCGTGCGCATCGCGCGTGAGGTTTTGCGCGAGGCAGGCTTCGATCCGAACGTTGTCACACTGCTTGCCACTGACCCGAACGACGGCTCCCTCGTCCAGAACCTCGCCCTGCGTCCGGAAATCAAGCTGATCGACTTCACCGGCAGCACCCAGAACGGCACCTGGCTCGAGCGCAACGCGCATCAGGCTCAGGTCTACACCGAAAAAGCCGGCGTCAACCAGATCGTGATCGACTCGGTCGACGACATCAAGGCCGCCGCGCGCAACATCGCCTTTTCTCTCGCGCTGTACTCGGGCCAGATGTGCACCGCGCCGCAAAACATCTATGTGCCGCGCAACGGCATCCGCACGGCCGACGGCGCGCTCGGTTTCGACGACGTCGCCCAGGCGCTTGCCGGCGCCGTGCAAAAGCTCGTTGCCGACCCTGCCCGTGCTGTCGAACTGCTCGGATCGATCCAGAACGATGGCGTCGCGCAGCGCATTGACGAAGCCGCGAAACTCGGCCGCATTCTCGTCGAGAGCCAGACGCTCGAGCATCCGTCCTTCCCGGGCGCTCGCGTGCGTACCCCGCTCGTGCTGCAACTCGACGCCGCGACCGACCACGCGCAGTTCACCCGTGAATGGTTCGGACCGATCTCGTTCGTGATCGCAACGGATTCGACCGCGCAGTCGCTCGATCTCGCCGGTGCCATCGCCGCCGAACACGGCGCACTGACACTATCGGTCTACAGCACGGACGCAGCCGTACTCGACCGCGCACACGAAGCGTCGATTCGTGGCGGCGTCGCGCTCTCGATCAATCTGACCGGCGGCGTGTTCGTCAATCAATCCGCGGCCTTCTCCGATTTCCACGGCACCGGCGCCAACCCGGCCGCCAATGCCGCGCTGGCCGATGCGGCGTTTGTCGCCAATCGCTTTCGCGTCGTTCAAAGCCGTGCCCATGTTGAACCGAAAACGGCGCCGGCGGTAGCTGGCTGAATGGCGTAGGACAACGCACGATTCCTATGCCTTCTGGCCGAATGGACCGGGTCGCGCGCGCTCACTAACATGAGACAGCAGGCCGGCATTGCGCGCCGCCGCATTGCCCGGCTCTCGCTAACCGCGTGCTGCGCCCATCGGTCAATGAGATTTCGAGGAGATACCCAATGTCATATGAAGCGATCCGGCTGGACGTCGACACATCGAGCCACGTAGCCACCATTACGCTGAACCGCCCGGACAAGCTCAACAGCTTTACGCGCGCGATGCATCGGGAACTGAGCGACGCGCTCGATCGTGTCGCAACGTCAGGCGCCCGGGCGCTCGTGCTGACCGGGGCGGGCCGCGGCTTCTGCGCCGGCCAGGATCTCGCCGATCTCGACTTCACGCCAGGCGCCATGACCGACCTGGGCGACCTGATCGACGAACATTTCAACCCGCTGATTCGCCGTCTGCAGGCGTTGCCGATTCCGGTCGTCGCGGCGGTCAACGGCACAGCCGCCGGCGCGGGTGCCAACCTCGCGCTCGCCTGCGACCTCGTGCTCGCGGCGCGCTCCGCGAGCTTCATCCAGGCGTTCGTGAAGATCGGCCTCGTGCCCGACTCGGGCGGTACATGGTTTCTGCCGCAGCGCGTCGGCATGGCACGCGCGTTGGGGCTCGCTCTCACCAGCGACAAACTCGGCGCCGAGAAAGCCGAGAGCTGGGGCTTGATCTGGCAAGCGGTCGACGACGCGGATCTCGCCAGCACCGCGGCGAAACTCGCGTCGCAGCTCGCTCAGCAACCGACGCGCGCAATCGCCGCAATCAAACAGGCCATGCGAGCAAGCACGACGCAAACGCTCGACCAGCAGCTCGACCTCGAACGCGATCTGCAACGCGAACTCGGCGCCTCGCACGATTACGCGGAAGGTGTGCAGGCGTTCATCGAAAAGCGCGCGCCGCGCTTCGAGGGGCGCTGACATGACCGCTCATCAAACCCGCCGCCCCGACCAGATGACACCCGACGAACTTGCCCGCGCGACCGCCGCCGCGATGTACGAGAACGATGCCTGCAGCCGCGCGCTCGGGCTCGAAATTCTCGAAGTCCGTCCAGGCTATGCGCGGCTGCGCATGGCCATACGCGACGATTTCTTGAACGGCCATCAGATCTGCCATGGCGGCCTGATCTTCACACTTGCCGATTCGACGTTCGCGTTCGCCTGCAACACGTACAACATCAATACGGTCGCGGCTGGCTGCTCGATCGAGTTTCTGCGGCCGGTGTACGGCGGCGACGCGCTAGTGGCGGAAGCTGTCGAGCAGACACTGAGCGGGCGCACCGGTATCTACGACATCCGCGTGACGAATCGAGCCGGCGAAACCGTCGCGATGTTTCGCGGCAAGTCGGCGCAAATCAAAGGCAATCTGATTCCGACCGGCGACTAGACAAGCACACGAACCGCAGGCCCAGGCAGTACCTCAGGCGACGCCCTCCCAAAGACAACAGATCGCCGCGGATTTCTGGCGCGCAAACGCGCCGCACATCAGACTCAGGCATTGAGGCAGCAAGGAGACATTCGATGACCACCGCTCTTCCGATCGATCCGATCGAGACCGCCAGCCGCGACGAACTCGTCGCGCTTCAACTTGAACGGCTCAAATGGTCGCTGAACCATGCGTACGAGAACTCGCCGGTCTATCGGCGCAAGTTCGACGAAGCCGGTGTTCATCCGGGCGAAGTGACATCCCTCGCTGACCTCGCCCGCTTTCCGTTCACGACGAAGCAGGATCTGCGCGACAGCTATCCGTTCGGGATGTTCGCCGTGCCGCAGGAGCGGATTTCGCGCATCCACGCGTCGTCGGGCACGACGGGCAAGCCGACCGTGGTGGGCTATACCGCGCGCGACATCGATACATGGGCCAATCTCGTCGCACGATCGATCCGCGCCGCCGGCGCGAAGCGCGGAGACAAAGTACACATAAGCTACGGCTATGGCCTTTTCACAGGCGGCCTCGGCGCGCACTACGGCGCCGAGCGCGCCGGGCTCACCGTGATCCCGTTCGGCGGCGGTCAAACCGAGAAACAGGTGCAGTTGATCCAGGACTTCCGGCCCGACATCATCATGGTGACACCGAGCTACATGCTCTCGATTGCGGACGAACTCGAACGTCAGGGCATCGATCCGGCCAACTGCTCGCTGCGCCTCGGCATCTTCGGCGCGGAACCGTGGACCAACGACATGCGCCAGGCCATCGAAAAACGCATGGGCATCGACGCGGTCGATATTTACGGGCTGTCCGAAGTGATGGGCCCGGGCGTCGCGTCGGAGTGCGTCGAAACCAAAGACGGCCCGACCATCTGGGAAGATCATTTCTACCCGGAAATTATCGATCCCGAAACCGGCGCAGTGCTGCCCGACGGCGAACTCGGCGAACTCGTGTTTACCTCGCTCACGAAGGAAGCGCTGCCGATCATCCGCTATCGCACGCGCGATCTCACGCGCCTGCTGCCGGGCAGCGCACGCACGATGCGGCGCATGGAGAAGATCACCGGCCGCTCTGACGACATGATGATCGTGCGCGGCGTGAACGTATTCCCGACGCAAATCGAAGAACTGCTGCTCCGCCAGCACGCGCTCGCGCCGCACTACCAGATCGTGCTCACGAAGGAAGGTCCGCTCGACGTATTGACGCTGAATGTCGAGCCGTGCCCGGAAAGCGCGCCAGACACCACCGCGCTAACCACGGCGAAAAACGCGCTCGCTTATGACATCAAGGCCTTGATCGGCGTCAGCGCGGTAGTGAATGTGCTTGCCGTGAACGGGATCGAGCGTTCGGTCGGCAAGGCACGGCGCGTGGTGGATAAACGCAAAGCGGGGCTTTGATCCCTGCGCGGGGCGAGGACCGCCCGCGCCACCTCACGAATTCGGCAGCAACAGCCACATCCGGCCGCCCTGCTTCATCTTGCCGGCCAGATCGCCTGCGTCGTCGCCGAGCCCCCAGAAGTAATCGGCGCGCACGCCGCCCTTGATCGCGCTGCCCGTGTCCTGCGCGAACACGAGGCGGTTCATCGGCGAGTTCGTGAGCGGACGCGTGGTTTGCAGAAACACGGGCGTACCCAACGGAATCGCGCTCGGATCCACCGCGATCGAGCGCTCCGGCGTCAACGGCACGCCGAGCGCGCCGATCGGACCATCGGCACCGCCGCTCGGCGCGCTTTCCGCAGACGGCATCTCGCGGAAAAACACGAAGCGCGGGTTCGTATCGAGCAAGGCCTCGACGCGCGTCGGGTTCGCGCGCGCCCATGCCTTGATGCCCTGCATCGTCGCCTGCGCCGGCGTGACCTCGCCATGATCGAGCAGCCAACGCCCGATCGACTTGTACGGCTGGTTGTTAGTGCCGCCGAAACCGACGCGCATCACGCTGCCGTCTTCCATCACGACGCGTCCGGAGCCCTGCACCTGCAGGAAGAATGCTTCGATCGGGTCGTCGACCCAGACAAGCTCATTGCCGTTGAGCACGCCCGAGCGCTCGAGCTGCGCGCGCGCCGGCAACGGCGCGCCCGCGCGATAGCCGGCGGGCCAGCGGTACAGTGCGGTCTGATACACGCCGTGCCGCGTGCGCGAACCGCGCAGCAAGGGCTCGTAATAGCCGGTGACGAGACCGTCGAGCGTGCCGTCGTTATTGGCGAGCTGGAACGGCGTGAAATAGGCTTCGAAGAAAGCCCGCGCGCTCGTGACGTCGAGGTCGTCGATCTGCGAGGCGGCCGCGCATGCACGGGACCAGCTCGGCTGACGTGCGAGCCGCACGCAGTTTTGCCGCAACGCGGCGGTCGCGCCGATCAGCGAGTCATCCTGCCAGCCCGGCACCTGCTGCCACGCGACCGCGGTCAATCGCGCGGAAGCAATCTGACCGGGAATGATCGCCGCACCGCTCGGCGGCGATGGCCGGATCGCGCCGCCGCCACCGCAGGACGCGAGCAATACCGCGACTGAAAGCGCACCGAGCCAGGCGCCGGCGCGGCGGACAAAACGCATACAATGTTCGTTCTTGATGGAAACCGCCATGTCTGATCTGTTCGACGAATACCCGATGCTCATCTTCGCGCTGGAATCGCTTGTCGCGCTTTTCCTGCTCATCTTTATCGTTGTATGGACGTCGTCCGGCAAAAAGAAAGCGACGCGCGCCAGGTCAGCGGAACAACCCAAGCAGCAAAAACCGCAGTGACGCGCAGTAACCGTCGTGGGGTTATCCAGCCGGCCGCGCGCTGAAGCACGCATCGGCCACTCGCCTGCCGCCGGTCACAACGCCTCACCCGCTTCACTCTTCATCCCGCCACGCACGCCACTTCGCGCCCGCACGAAGTCAGTAAAGACAGCGCGCCTTGGCAGCGGTTCAATGCAAGGTACGCGGCATGCGCAACACGAACTCCGGCACAGGCGCATCGAAGCGCTCGCCGTCCTCGGCCACGCAGAAGTAATCTCCGCGCATGGTACCGACCGGCGTCGCAATAACGGCCCAACTCGTGTACTCGAAATGCTCGCCCGGCTTGAGCAACGGCTGATGGCCGACCACGCCCAAGCCTTTGACTTCCTGCACGGTGTTGTCGCTGTCGGTAATCACCCAATGACGCGCGATCAGTTGCGCGGGTACCTGGCCGGTATTACGGATAGTCAGCGTGTAGGCAAATGCGTACTGGCGGCGCTCCGGGTCGGATTCTTCGGGCAGGTATTGCACCTGCGCCGAGACGCTGAATTCATACTGGCTCATCCTGATTCCGGTCTGATAAACGGCTGTGAAAAACGCGGGAAGGCCCGAACGCCAATGGTTTGCGGGGGCATCGGCGATGCGGCGCTCATGGATTGGCATTCTGCTTGATGCGCGACACGCCCGCAACCGGGTACACCCTTTGGCCAGGAGTGTTCAAGACGTTGGGGCGTGGCACGCTTCGGAGCCTCACTTCATTCAGAACCTCACTTCGGGGCCCGCTTTCCGACGTCCAGTTTCCTGCCGCCAGGTTTTTCCGCCATAGCTTTCAAAGCGCTTATGCCGCACGGCTCTTTCCCACCGCTTCTTCATCGCTTCTTCGCCGCTCCGTTTCTTCCCGCTCCCGGCGCGGTCCACGGTCACAGTCCACCTCTTCCGCCAAGCCCCGAACAAACCGGCACGACCCGCCGAGGCCCACGCCCCGGCACCACCACGCAAAACGGTAAAATGGCGCTTTCCCGCTTGCATCCGCCCCTTGCCATGACGCAATTCCGCATCGCCCCCAGCATTCTGTCCGCCGATTTCGCCCGCCTCGGCGAAGAAGTCCGCAACGTCGTCGCGGCCGGCGCCGACTGGATTCACTTCGACGTGATGGACAACCACTACGTGCCGAACCTGACCATCGGCCCACTCGTCTGCGAAGCGATCCGCCCGCACGTCGACGTGCCGATCGACGTGCACCTGATGGTGCGTCCCGTCGACCGCATCGTGCCGGACTTCGCGAAAGCCGGCGCGAACCTGATCAGCTTCCACCCGGAAGGCTCGGACCACATCGACCGCACGCTCTCGCTGATCCGCGACCACGGCTGCAAGGCCGGCCTCGTGTTCAACCCGGCCACGTCGCTGAGCTATCTCGATCACGTCATGGACAAGGTCGACCTCGTGCTGATCATGTCGGTGAACCCGGGCTTCGGCGGCCAGGCGTTCATTCCCGAGGCGCTCAACAAGCTGCGCGAGGCGCGCAGGCGCATCGACGCATACGAGGAGCGCACCGGCCGCGAGATTCATCTCGAAGTGGACGGCGGCGTGAAGGTCGACAACATCGCGGAAATCGCGGCGGCCGGCGCGGACACGTTCGTGGCCGGCTCGGCGATCTTCGGCCAGCCCGATCACAAGGTGGTGATCGACAAGATGCGCGCGGCCCTCGCCGCCGTGCAGCACTAACGCCCAGCCTTAACACCCGACATCCGGACCCGCGCCCCATGACCGCTCCGTTCCCCGCCCCGACTTTCACCGGCCCGCGCCTCGCAGCCGCGATCATCGACCTCGACGGCACGATGATCGATACCGCCGACGACTTCACCGCCGGCCTGAACGGCATGCTCGCCCAACTCGACGCAGCGGAAACCTCGCGCGAGGAAGTGGCCGGCTATGTCGGCAAGGGTTCGGAGCATCTGATCCGCAGCGTGCTCGCGCCGCGCTTCGAGGCGAACCACGCGCAGGAGCGCTTCGAAGAGGCGCTCGCGATCTATCAGGCCGAATACGCGAAGATCAACGGCCTGCACACGCGGCTTTATCCCGACGTCGAAGCCGGCCTGCATGCCATGCGCGAGGCCGGCCTCAAGCTCGCGTGCGTGACGAACAAGCCGCACCGCTTCGCGCTCGAACTGCTGCAACAGTACGGGCTCGCGCCGTATTTCAGCGTCGTGCTCGGCGGCGACAGTCTCGCGAAAAAGAAGCCCGACCCGCTGCCGATGCTCACCGCCGCCGCGCAACTCGGTGTCGAGCCGCAAGCCACCGTCGCGATCGGCGACTCGGAAAACGACGCGCTGGCGGGCCGTGCGGCCGGCATGGCCACGCTCACCGTGCCCTACGGCTACAACCATGGCCAAGCTATACAAACGATAAAATCCGATGGTATAGTTGCCTCGCTGCTCGACGCCGCCAAGGCAATCGCAGCACACCAATCCACGACTTGAACAGTCCTTCATCCTCATGTTTCTGAATAAAAAACGGAGTCTGATTAGTATCGACCGGGGAGCCTGGCCCTGGCGTCGCTGGTCGCGCTAACCTCGCCTGAGGTACGCTGAAGATCGTCTTCGGCAACCGTTTTTTACTTCGCTGCGCTCACGCGCTTTTTCCATCGCTCTGTTTCGCTGCTGCATCGGCTGATTCGGCCCGCGCGTACCCGCAAAGTACCGCGACGGACCGGTCAACGTTCGCATGCGTCGATGGGAAACTCGCGCCGGTCGGTATCATCGGGTCGAAACCGTCGACTCGCGTCCCGGCCAGAAGCGCCTGGCCTCGCTTTGCCCGACACTCGCTGCCGCCGGATCACCGTACAGGATCGGAACATGACCGAACTCGAATTCCAGTCCCTCGCCAACGAGGGTTTCAACCGCATTCCGCTGATCGCCGAAGCGCTCGCCGACCTCGAAACACCGCTCTCGCTCTACCTGAAGCTCGCGCAGAGCGAGCGCAACGGCGCGAACTCGTTCCTGCTCGAATCGGTGGTGGGCGGCGAACGCTTCGGCCGCTATTCGTTCATCGGACTGCCGGCGCGCACGTTGCTGCGCACGCGCAACGGCGTCACGGAAGTGGTGCGCGACGGCAAGGTGATCGAGACGCACGACGGCGATCCGCTCGCCTTCATCCAGCAGTTCCAGGCGCGCTTCAAGGTCGCGCAACGCCCGGGGCTGCCGCGCTTCACGGGCGGTCTGGCCGGCTATTTCGGTTATGACGCCGTGCGCTACATCGAGAAAAAGCTCGCGCACAGCGCACCGAAAGACGACCTCAATCTGCCCGATATCCAGTTGCTGCTGACCGAGGAAGTCGCGGTGATCGACAACCTCGCGGGCAAGCTCTACCTCGTGGTCTACGCCGATCCGACGCAGGCCGAGGCGTACACGAAAGCGAAGCACCGTCTGCGCGAGTTGCGCCAGCGTCTGCGCGCGAGCGTGCAGCCGCCCGTCATTTCGTCGAGCGTGCGCACCGAGATCTATCGCGAATTCGCCAAGGACGACTACCTCGCCGCGGTGCGCAAGGCGAAGGAATACATCGCCGCCGGCGAACTGATGCAGGTGCAGGTCGGCCAGCGCCTGACCAAGCCGTACCGCGACAACCCGCTGTCGCTGTATCGCGCGCTGCGCTCGCTGAATCCGTCGCCGTACATGTATTACTACAACTTCGGCGACTTCCACGTGGTCGGCGCGTCGCCGGAAATTCTCGTGCGCCAGGAAAAGCGCGGCGAGGACCGCCTCGTCACGATCCGCCCGCTCGCCGGCACGCGGCCGCGCGGCAACACGCCCGAGCGCGATGCGCAACTCGCGACCGAGCTGCTCAACGATCCGAAGGAAATCGCCGAACACGTGATGCTGATCGACCTCGCGCGCAACGACGTGGGCCGCATCGCGCAGATCGGCTCGGTCGTCGTGACCGACAAGATGGTGATCGAAAAGTACTCGCACGTGCAGCACATCGTCAGTTCGGTCGAAGGCAAGCTCAAGCCCGACATGACCAATTTCGACGTGCTGCGCGCCACGTTCCCGGCCGGCACGCTGTCGGGCGCGCCGAAGGTCCGCGCGATGGAGCTGATCGACGAGCTCGAACCCATCAAGCGCGGCCTGTACGGCGGTGCGGTCGGCTATCTGTCGTTCACGGGCGAGATGGATCTCGCCATCACGATCCGCACCGGCGTGATCGCGAACGGCAATCTGTACGTGCAGGCGGCCGCGGGCGTGGTCGCCGATTCGGTGCCCGAATCCGAATGGCAGGAGACCGAGAACAAGGCGCGCGCGGTGATGCGCGCGGCCGAGCAGGTGCAGGACGGCCTCGATAGCGACCTCTGAGCCAGGCACGCGATGCGGCTCATGATCGACAACGCGCGCAATGCGATGGCGCCGATCATGAGCGTGATCGGGCTATCAGAAGCTCCTTTTGCGGGCCATCGTGCGCGCACTCGTACGCGTCGCGCTCCATTGGGCCGGCCCTCGGAAATGGCGTGCGCCCCTTATCGTGCCCGGGTTATGGCACATAGCGCTCGCTCGTGAGCCTGGCGCAACAGCAACAACGACAACAACGGACCACCGCCACCCGCCATCTCCCGGTGCCCTCGCTCATGCCCCCCATTGGCCGTATTCGCTGTCCGCGCGTCCCAGCGCATTGCCGAACCATTCGGCGAGAAAGTCGATAAACGCCACCACCTTCGCCGATACGTTGAGCCGTTCGCCATACACCGCGTACACGTCCGCGACCGGCAACGACCATTCCGGCAACACGACACTCAACGCGCCCGAGCGCAAATGCGGGTACACGTCCCACTCGGAGCGCATCAATATCCCGTGACCGTCCAGCGCCCAGACGAGCGCGGTCTCGCCGTCATTGGTGCTCAACGCGCCGCGCACCTTGACCGTCTCCTGCTTGCGGCCGCGACTCAGATGCCATGTGCCGTAAGCCGCGTCGTTCTCGCGTAGCACGATGCACTTGTGCGCCTGCAGATCACGCGGCGTATCCGGCACACCGGCACTCTCGATATAGGCCGGCGACGCGCACAGCAAACGCCGGTTCGGCGCGATCTTGCGCGCGACGAGCCGCGAATCGGGAATCTCGCCGAACCAGATGCCGACGTCATAGGCTTCGTCCGCGAGGCGGATCGAGCGATCGGTCAGCGTCAACTGCACTTCCACTTCCGCATAGCGCCGCGCGAACTCGGAGACCGCTGGCGCGATATGGCGCCGCCCGAAACCGAATGTCGCGTTCACGCGCAACAGGCCTTTCGGAATCGCCCGTGCGCTCGACACCATCCGGTCGAGTTCTTCGAGCTCGACCAGCAGCCGCGCGCCATGCGACAGATACAGTTCGCCTTCCTGAGTCACGCTGATGCGCCGGGTAGTGCGATTCAGAAGCCGCACGCCGAGGCGCGCTTCCATCCGCGCGAGCCGCGCGGTAACCGCGGGCGGCGTGACGCCGAGTTCGCGAGCCAGCGCCGACAGATTGCCGTGTTTGACCAGCTGCACGAAAAACGCAAGATCCGAAATGGAATCCACTGGCGGGCCTATTTATAAATTTAACTTAAAAATAGATTAAAGAAAAACGCATTATATGCATTAACCATCTCTGTAGACTGTTTCGCATAGAAACGTTGCCCGTTTTCACCGCCCTTCGCGGACGCGTCATCGGGCCCTCACACCATCGGAGGAGATGTGCCGAGCACGCTGTATCAGAAGCTCGTCGAGTCGCACACGGTCGCGAAACTCGACGCCCAGCACGTCCTGCTTTATGCGGACCTGCACATCATGAACGAATACACCAGCCCGCAGGCTTTCAACGGCCTCGTCGAGCGCGGCATCGGCGTCCTGCGGCCGGAGCAGCAGATGGGCGTGGTCGATCATGTGATTCCGACGCGCCCCGACCCGGTCGGCAAACGCGTGATCGCGATCGACGCCGCCGCGCGCCAGGCCGCGAATTTCACGCGCAACTGCACGAAATACGGCATCAAGCTGTTCGACGTCAACGATCCGCTGCAAGGCATCGAGCACGTCGTCGCGCCCGAATCGGGCCTGATCCGCCCCGGCATGGTCGTGCTGTGCGGCGATAGCCACACGACCACTTACGGCGCATTCGGCGCGCTGGGCTTCGGCATCGGCACGTCGGAAATCGAGCATGTACTGGCGACACAAACGCTGTCGTACCGTCTCGCGAGCACGATGCGCATCCAGATCAACGGCAGCCTGCCGGCCGGCACGACCGCGAAGGACCTCGTGCTGTGCGTGATCGCGAAGATCAGCGCGCAAGGAGCGCGCGGCTATGCGGTCGAATACACCGGCGAGGCGATCCGCGCGCTGTCGATCGAAGCGCGCATGACCCTGTGCAACATGACCGTCGAGGCCGGCGCGCGCGCCGTGCTGATCGAACCGGACGACACGACCTTCGCGTATCTGCGCGCGCATCGCGGCAATCTGGGCGAAGCGCAAATGGAAGCGGCGATCGCGGCATGGCGCACGCTGCGCACGGACCCCCGCGCGCAGTTCGACGCCGACCTCGCCATCGACGCCGCCGACGTCGCGCCCTACGTCACCTGGGGCACGAGCCCCGACCAGGCGATCCCCGTCGATGGCCTGATTCCCGCGCCCGAAGACAGCGCCGATCACGTCGTGAGCGCGGCGACCGCGCGCGCACTGGACTACATCGGCCTCGCGCCGGGTTCGAGCATCGAGGGCACGCCGATCGATCGCGTGTTCATCGGCTCGTGCACCAACGGCCGCATCGAAGACCTGCGCGCGGTCGCGGCGATGCTGCGCGACGGCATGCACGTCGCCCCCACCGTGCGCGCGATGATCGTGCCGGGCTCCGGCGCCGTGCGCGCGCAAGCGGAACAGGAAGGGCTGTCGGATACCTTCATCAAGGCCGGCTTCGAATGGCGCCAACCCGGCTGCTCGATGTGCCTCGCGATGAACGACGACGTGCTGCGCCCCGGCGAGCGCTGCGCTTCGACCACCAATCGCAATTTCGAAGGCCGTCAGGGACGCGACAGCCGCACGCATCTGATGAGCCCGGCAATGGCCGCCGCCGCCGCGATCACCGGACGCATCACCGACATCCGCAAATGGGAGCACCACGATGCCTGATTTCTCGCGCATGGAAGGCGTGGCCGCACCGCTGCCGATCGCCAATCTCGACACCGATCAGATCATGCCGAAGCAGTTCCTGCTCGGCACCGACAAGTCCGGCCTCGCCGCCGGCCTGCTGTACGACCTGCGCTTCCTGCCGGACGGCAGCCGGCGCGACGACTTCGTGCTGAACACGCCGGCCTATGCGGGCGCGAAAGTGCTGGTCGGCGGCGCCAACTTCGGCTGCGGATCGAGCCGCGAGCACGCGGTATGGGGGCTGCTGCAAAGCGGCATCGAAGCGGTGCTCGCGCCGAGCTACGGTGAAATCTTCTACTACAACGCGGCGAACAACCGGCTGCTCGCGATCATCCTGAAGCCGGAAGAGATCGACGAGATCAGCGCTGAAATTTCGAACCCGGCGGCGAACCGTCTGTCGATCGACGTTGCCGCGCAAACGGTGCGCACCGCGTCGGGCCGCACGTATTCGTTCCGGATGGACGAGCGGCACCGGCAGATGTTCCTTGAAGGTCTTGACGTGCTCGGCGCATCGCTGAAGATGCTGCCGCACATCGAAGCATTCGAAGCGCGGCATCGCGCGGAAAACCCCTGGGCGCGCGTGCTGCCGCTGCCTGCCGGCGCGGCCTGATCGAGCCCGCGCAGCGCTGCCGCATTGCCCACTTCTCTCAACTACAACCGATATGGAGAACCCCCACATGAAACCGCTGATATGGAGAACCCCCACATGAAACCGCTGATCGGCCTGATGCTCGGCGACGTCACCGGGATCGGCCCGGAACTGGTCGTCAAACTGCTGTCGCTTCCCGAAACCCGTGAAAAAGCGAACGTCGTGATCATCGGCGACGAGCGTGTGCTCGAACTCGGCATGAAAGACGCCGGTCAGCGCATTCCGTACGTGAAGATCGCGAACGTGAAGGACGCGGTGCACGACGCGGCGGAGATTCCGCTGATCGATCTGCACAACGTCGACCCGGCGCTGTACCCGCGCGGCGAGTTGAATGCCGAATCGGGCCGCCTCACCGGCGAGACGCTCAAGTACATGACGGACCTCGCGCTCGCGGGCGAACTCGACGGCATCTGCTTCGCGCCGCTCAACAAGGCGGCCCTGCATCGCGGCGGCTGGAACTATCACGACGAACATCAGATGTTCGCCGCCTGGACGAAGCACGAAGGCTACTTCGGCGAAGTCAACATCATTCCGCAGTTCTCGACCTTCCGCGTAACCTCGCACGTCGCGCTGCGCAAGGCCGTCGACATGGTGAAGCCCGACCGCATCGAAGGCGCGCTCACGCTCGCGCACGACACGATGCGCGCGTTCGGCAAGACGGCACCGCGCATCGGCGTCGCGGCGCTCAATCCGCACGGCGGCGAAAACGGCCTGTTCGGCGACGAGGAAATCACGATCATTCGCCCGACCCTCGAAGCGCTGCGCGCGAAAGGTCTCGCGAGCGAAGGTCCGTTCCCGTCCGACACCGTGTTCATCAAGGCGCGCCGCGGCGATTTCGACGCGGTGGTGATCATGTATCACGACCAGGGGCAGATCGCGACGAAGCTGCTCGGCTTCTCGCAAGGCGTCACGCTGACGGGCGGCCTGAAGACCGTTTATGCGACGCCGGCGCATGGCGTGGCGTACGACATCGTCGGCACCGGCACCGCGGATGTCGGCGCGACCGCCGCCGCATTCGACGTCGCGACGCGCACCGCGGTCGCCCGCAAGAGCGCACGCGCGGCGCTCGCGCACTGAAGCACACGCACCACGATCGCATCGAAAGCCCGCCGCGCCGCCTGGAGACGGCGCGCGCGGCGGACCCGCAATAACCTGCTTACGCATTGCCATAGAGGTCAGTCATGCCCATGTTTGAGAATTTCACCAAAACGACGATCAAAACGAGCGGCGCCGAGATTGTGACGGTCAAGGGCGGTGAAGGCCCGCCGCTGCTGCTGATGCACGGCAACCCGTTCAATCACCTGTCCTGGCACAAGATCGCGCCGCGCCTCGCGAAAGAGTTCACGGTGGTCTGCACCGACCTGCGCGGCTACGGCGACAGCTCGAAGCCGCCCGGCGGCGGCGATCACTCGGACTACTCGTTCCGCGCGATGGCGCAGGACCAGGTCGAAGTGATGGCGGCGCTCGGCTTCGACAAGTTCTATGCGGCGGGCCACGACCGCGGCGCGCGCGTGCTGCACCGCATGTGTCTCGACCATGAATCGACGGTGCTCAAGGCGGCCTTCGTGGACATGCTGCCGCAACACCATCTGCTCAACAACGTGACGCGCCAGTGGGGCAAGTTCTCGTGGCACTGGTTCTTCATGATTCAGGACTATCCGACGCCGGAAAAGATGATGGGCGCGGACCCCGAATTCTTCATCCGCCGCAAGCTGTCGAAGACCGACCAGGGCACGAGCTTCTTCGGCCCGGAAGCGCTCGCGGACTACATCCGCTGCATCAGGAATCCGGACGTGATCCACGCGATGTGCGAGGACTACCGCGCGACCTTCGGCATCGACCTCGACATGGATACCGCCGACTTCGACGCGGGGCGCCGTGTCACCACGCCGTCGATGATCCTGTGGGGCGCGAAAGGCGGCGTCGGACGCAATCACAACGCGGCCGAAGTGTGGAGCCGCTACGCGACGAACATCGTGCGAACCGCAACCGTGCCGTCGGGCCACTATCTGCAGGAAGAATGCCCCGACGAGACCTACGAAGAGCTGAGCAGCTTCTTCCGCCAGTAAATCCCGTGCCATGACCGCCGCGCGCGCGGGCTCCGCTGGTCAGAGAGCCGCGCGCGGCGCGATCGCGCCGTAAAACAATGAATGGAGGAAGACATGTCCCCTTCGCAGCCTACGCGAAGCAGGGCAAGGATCACGTTCGTCCTGCTTTGCATCATGGCGTTCATCATGTACGTCGACCGCACCAATATGTCGGTCGCCGCCCCCGTGATGAGCAAGGAACTCGGTTTTAGCAACACCCATCTCGGCTTCATCTTCTCCGCCTTCGCCCTCGCCTACAGCTGCTTCATGATTCCGGGCGGCTGGCACAGCGACCGTATCGGCTCCCGCAAAGGCCTGTTGCTGTACGGCTCGCTGTGGGCAATCGCGACGATCGCCACCGGGGTCGTCGGCAGTCTGTACGCGCTGGTCGCCGCGCGCTTCTTCGTCGGCGTGGGCGAAGCGCCGATTTACCCGACCGCCGCGCGGATGATCGCCCGCGTGATTCCGGAAGAGCGCCGCGGCGCCGCGCAAGGCCTCATGCACGCGACCGGCCGCATCGCGAACGCGCTTGCTCCGCTGATCGTCACCGGCCTGATCGTCACGTTCTCGTGGCGGCTCACGTTCATCATTCTCGGTGCGGTTACGCTCGTTTACATGATCGTGATGTATATCGGGCTCAACGAGGCGAAGCGGCATGGCGCAACCCCGGGCGACACCGCGGCCGCGACTGCGGCTCCGGCGCGCAAGCCGATCAACTGGCCG
This sequence comes from Paraburkholderia sp. Ac-20336, assembly GCF_017105025.1. Taxonomy (NCBI): domain Bacteria; kingdom Pseudomonadati; phylum Pseudomonadota; class Betaproteobacteria; order Burkholderiales; family Burkholderiaceae; genus Paraburkholderia; species Paraburkholderia sp. Ac-20336. The sequence goes on from NZ_JAAGPS010000063.1 coordinate 17,573, forward strand.
GACATGATCCGCCGCGTATGGCCCGCGACTGCCGCGTGCTTCTGCCATGGCTGGGTCTTGTGGTTCTTCCTCAACTGGATTCCGACGCTCTTCTCGCAACGCTACGGCATGAAGCTCTCGCACAACGCGATCTTCTCCACGCTCGTGCTGCTCGGCGGCTCGCTCGGCACGGCGGTCGGCGGGATGATGACCGACTGGCGCCTCAAGCGCACCGGCAACCGGCTGCGCGCACGCCGCGAAGTCATCATTTTCGGCTTTCTCTCGTCGATCGTTTGCCTGATTCCGCTTCTGCTCACCCGCGATATCACCGTCAGTTCGATCTGCCTCGGGCTCGCCTTCTTCTGCTCGGAACTCGCCGATTCGCCGCTGTGGGTGGTCGGCACCGAGGTTTCTCGCGAACACTCGGCCACGTCGAGCGCATGCACGTTCACCGGCATGGCGTTGGCCGGTGCCGTCTCGCCCATCGTCGTCGGCCTGCTGCTCGACGTGTCGCACGGCAGATGGGTCGTTGCCTTCGCCGCCTCGATCGTCGTGCTGCTGCTCGGTCCGCTTTTCACGTTCTGGATCAAGCTCGACGACGAACCCTCCGCGGCCACCGACCACGCCGACATTCAGGCCATGACATCCCGGCCGGACGTTTCGCACGCCGCGTCGCGCTAACGCGCAGCACGGGAATCCTCAACGCGAACACCACCCGCCGGGTTCGCTGATTCCACACGGCGCGGGCCCGAACCGGCAGCGAACGGCACGCGCCGCACCGCACTACCGAAACGGTGTATCGCCGTTTCGGTAGTGCCAGGTACAACTATCTATCCACCGAAAATCGATCCGTCCCGCCATCAGCTCGGGCGAGCCGGCTATCGACCCCATAAGGAGAACAAGAATGCGTCATCAAGGGATCTTCACCGGAATAAAACCGCTTTTTCTGGGAGCGCTTCTGGCATCGTTGAGCGCGGGTGCCCACGCGCAGTCGAGCGTGACGCTGTATGGCATCGCGGACGCCGGTCTGGAATTTCTCACCGGTGTCCCCAATAGCTCGGGCAAAGCGTCGAATCTGCTGCACATGGAGTCGGGCGGCGTCAAAAGCAGCCGGATCGGACTCAGGGGCGTAGAAGATCTCGGCGGCGGTCTGAAGGCCATCTTCACGCTCGAGGGCGGCATCGACATTACCACGGGCAAGTCGCAGCAAGGCGGACGGCTGTTCGGCCGGCAGGCGTTCGTCGGCCTGAGCAGCCGCTACGGGGCGCTCACCTTCGGCCGGCAGAAGGTGCCGATGTATGACTTCTCGGTACGTTACGACCCGCTCAACTACACCGTCTACGGCCTGAAGCAGACCGACGCGCAATTCGCGGGCAGAGCCGACAACTCGGTCAAATACCAGGGCAGTTTCGGCTCGATCCACTATGAGGCGCTGTATAGCACCGGATACGACTCGACGATTGCGAACGGCAGCCAGGTGCCGGGCGAATTCAAGGTCGGGCGGGAAATCGGCGCCGCCGTCGAATATGCGGCCGGCCCATTCGCGGCGATGGTGGTCTACGACCTGCGCAACGGCACTTCTATCGCCACACAATCCGGCAAGGAGCAACATCTCGCGGCGGCCGCGACCTACCGGATCGGCAAGGCCAAGGGTTTTGTCGGCTACCGGTGGTTGAGCAGCACCTTACCGCTCGATGCGAGCACGCAGGGTCATGCGAACGAGTTCTGGACCGGCCTCGAATATCGCGTGTCCGGCCCGCTCACGCTTGCCGGCGCCGTCTTCTGGACCGACATTACTTCGGCGGGACAGCGGCCGCTGTATCTGGCCGCGACCGCGAAATATCAGTTGTCGAAACGCACGGCACTGTATTCCGAACTCGGCTACGTGAAAAACAGCCATGGCTCGAACCTCGGCCTGAACGGCTACGACACCGACGTCGTCGCGGGCCACAACCAGACCGGCGTGATGATGGGCGTCGTCCATTACTTCTGAGAGCGGCACCGAAACGAGCGAATGCCCAAGCCCCCGGCTCGGGCATTCGTGGCAAGCCCTTGGTCACACCGTTTTCCCGTCGCTTCTTCCTACAGATCTTTCCTCAGTTCTTTCTTCCGTAGACGGCATTGCGCAGCGCCCGTATTCCTGCTGTTAGAATGCTGCTCATGCGACACAGCGCTCGATTCCCCTCCGTTCTCCTGCTCTTTGGTTGGCGTTAAGCCAGCCAACCTTCCTTTGCGGCCCCACCGCGGGCATCCGCGTAACCCCGTGCGACCGGGGCGACAGCGCGGCAAATTTATCCAGGCCCCCAATCCACAGGGGAAAACCCCGGTTCTCTCAGGAATCCAGGAGCAATCATGCTGCTCATGATCGACAACTACGACTCGTTTACCTACAACCTGGTGCAGTACTTCGGCGAACTCGGCGAAGACGTGCGCACCTACCGCAACGACGAAATCACGCTCGACGACATCGCGCAACTCAACCCCGAGCGCATCTGCCTGTCGCCGGGACCGAGCAATCCGCAACACGCGGGCATCACCCTCGACGTACTGCGCGAATTCGCCGGCAAGACGCCGATTCTCGGCGTGTGCCTCGGCCATCAGGCGATCGGCGAGGCGTTCGGCGGGCGCGTCGTGCGCGCGCAGACCATCATGCACGGCAAGGTCAGCACGATCGAAACCGACTGCAGGGGCGTATTCGCAGACCTGCCGAAGCACTTCACGGTGACGCGCTACCACTCGCTCGCAATCGAGCGCGAATCGCTGCCCGACTGCCTCGAAGTATCGGCATGGACCGAAGACGGCGAAATCATGGGTGTGCGCCACAAGGAACTCGCCGTGGAAGGCGTGCAGTTCCACCCGGAGTCGATCCTCTCCGAACACGGCCACGCGCTGCTCGAAAACTTCGTCAAGCAGTCGAAGCTCGCCGCCGCCGGCAAGACACCGGGTCACGCCGCGTCCGGTCACGCCTGACACACAAAGAGAGGAGACCATGTCTATTACGCCCCAGGAAGCCTTGCAGCGGACCATCGAGCACCGCGAAATTTTTCACGACGAAATGCTGCACCTGATGCGCCTCATCATGCGCGGCGAACTCTCGCCCGTGATGTCGGCGGCGATCATCACCGGCCTGCGCGTCAAAAAAGAGACCATCGGCGAAATCACCGCGGCCGCCACGGTGATGCGTGAATTTGCCCGGCACGTCGAGGTGCAGGACAACTCGAACTTCGTCGATATCGTCGGCACCGGCGGCGACGGCGCGCATACGTTCAACATTTCCACCGCGACGATGTTCGTCTCGGCCGCGGCCGGCGCAAAGGTCGCGAAGCACGGCAATCGCGGCGTGTCGAGCAAGTCGGGCAGCGCCGACGTGCTCGAAGCGCTCGGCGTCAACATCGATCTGCAACCGGAACAGGTCGCGGCGTCGATCGCCGAAACGGGCATGGGCTTCATGTTCGCGCCGAACCATCATCCGGCGATGAAGAACGTCGCGCCGGTGCGCCGCGAACTCGGCGTGCGCACGATCTTCAACATTCTCGGCCCGCTCACCAATCCGGCCGGCGCGCCGAACCAGTTGATGGGCGTGTTTCACGCGGACCTCGTCGGCATTCAGGTGCGCGTGATGGAGCGTCTCGGCGCAAAACATGTGCTGGTCGTGTATGGTATGGACGGCATGGACGAAGTCTCGCTCGGCGGGGCCACGCTGGTCGGCGAGTTGCGCGACGGCGAGGTCCGCGAATACGAGATCCATCCGGAAGACTTCGGCATGCAGATGGTGTCGAACCGCACGCTCAAGGTCGCCGACGCGAGCGAATCGAAAGTCATGCTGCTCGAAGCGCTCGACAACAAGCCCGGCGTCGCGCGCGAAATCGTCACGCTGAACGCGGGCACGGCGCTCTATTCAGCGAATGTGGCGGCATCGATCGCAGACGGCATCCAGCTTGCGCGCGAGGCGATCGCGAGCGGCAAGGCGCGCGCGAAGGTCGACGAACTCGTGCGCTTTACCCAGCAATTCAGGCAGTAATCACGTAGGGAAATATTGATGAGTGACATCCTCAACCGTATCATCGCGGTCAAACGCGAAGAAATTCGGGCGGCCGAACAAAGTGCGCCGCTCGAAGCACTGCGGCTCGAAGCCTCGTCGCGCGACGTCCGCGACTTCGTCGGCGCGTTGCGTGCCAAGCACGCGGCGGGTCTCGCCGCGGTGATCTCCGAGGTCAAGAAAGCCAGCCCGTCGAAGGGCGTGCTGCGCGAGCACTTCGTGCCGGCCGACATCGCGCGCTCGTACGAGAAGCACGGCGCGGCGTGTCTGTCGGTGCTGACCGACGTGCAGTTCTTCCAGGGCAGCGCCGCGTATCTGCAGCAGGCGCGCGCGGCATGCAATCTGCCGGTGCTGCGCAAGGACTTCATCGTCGATCCGTACCAGATCGTCGAAGCGCGCGCGATGGGCGCCGACGCGATCCTGCTGATCGCCGCCGCGCTCGACACCGCGCAGATGCAGGACTTCGAAGCGCTCGCGCATTCGCTCGGCCTCGCGGTGCTCGTCGAAGTGCACGACAACCACGAACTGAAGGAAGCGCTCACGCTGAAGACGCCGCTGATCGGCATCAACAACCGCAATCTGCGCACGTTCGAAACCTCGCTCGACACGACGCTCGGCATGCTCGACGCGATTCCGGACGACCGCATCGTCGTGACCGAATCGGGCATCCTGTCGCGCGAGGACGTGGAGCGCATGCGCGCGCGGGACGTGCATACGTTCCTCGTCGGCGAGGCGTTCATGCGCGCGGACGAGCCTGGCGTGGCGCTTGAGCAGATGTTTTCCTGAGCGTTGCCGTCTCGAAGTATCGACGTCGACGTATCAACGTATCGGCCGCGCATAAACGCTCGCCACGAGGGCACGCATCATGGGCATGGAACGCGAAATCAAGCTGGCGCTGCCGCCCGCGCAGGTGCAGGCGGCGACGCAGTGGTTTGTCGCACGCGCCGGCAAGGACGGTCAGGCGATCAGGCTCGTGAACCTTTACTTCGACACGCCGCAGTTGACGCTGGCGTCGTCGAAGAGCGCGCTGCGTTTGCGGCAGACGCCGGACGGCTGGCTGCAAACCTTCAAGACGGTCGGCCACGCGACGAACGGTTTGCATAGCCGGCACGAATGGGAATTGCCGGTGGCCGATGCGAAGCTCGACATCGACGCGTTGCTGCGCGTCTGCGACGAGCCGGCTGCTGCGGCGGCGTTGCAGCAGGCGGCGCCGTCGCTGATCGAGTTGTTCCGCACCAATTTCACGCGCACGCTGTGGCTGCTCGAAGTGGACGGCGCGCGGATCGAGGCGGCGATCGATCAGGGCGACGTGCTCGCGGAAGTCGGCGGTGAGACGCGTCGCGCGCCGATCTCCGAAATCGAACTCGAACTGAAATCCGGCGACGAAGCGGCGCTTCACACGCTCGCGGCGGAACTCGGTCAACACATTGCCGGCCTCGCGCCGGACGATATCAGCAAGGCGCAGCGCGGCTACCAGTTGCGGGCCGGCTGAATGACGCCGACGCGGCGGCGCGAGTCAGTGCTTTAGGCGCTTTAGGCGCTGCTCGCGGTCGAACGCCTTGCACTCATGGCAATCACGGCCAGCCCCGGCAACCGGATTCCCGGCCACGCAATCCCCGCTCCGCCGCACCTTGAGCTAGCCACCGTTTGCTGCGACACTTCCCCGCCATGACATCCGCTTCCCGTACCCGCTCCAATCCATCGCAGGCTTCGCTGTTCGGCGATGCTGAGGCCGCGTCCCCGACGCCGGCCATGCCCGCCACCGCACCGCAACAGCCGGCCGACCCCACCGCCCCGCCCACGCTCGAAGCCCAATTCGATGTCCTGCCCGCCGCGTGGCACGCGCATCTGAAGCCGTTCATCGACAGCAACGCCTACGCGCCATTGTGCCGTTTCGTCGACGGCGAGCGCGCCGCCGGTAAAACGATCTACCCGGCCGACGTGTTTCGCGCGCTGCGCCTGACGAGCCCCGATGACGTCAAAGTCGTGATCCTCGGCCAGGACCCGTATCACGGCGAAGACCGTGGCACGCCGCAGGCGCACGGGCTCGCGTTCTCGGTCGCGCCGCACGTGCGCCCGCCGCCGTCGCTGCGCAACATCTTCAAGGAAATCGCCGCGAATCTCGGCCATGAAACGCCGCGGCACGGCTGTCTCGACAGTTGGGCCAAACAGGGCGTGCTGCTGCTGAACACCGTGCTGACCGTCGAGCGCGACAGCGCCGCGAGCCATGCGAAACGCGGCTGGGAGAAATGCACCGACACGCTGATCCACGAACTCGCGACACGCCACGATGGCCTCGTGTTCATGCTGTGGGGCGCGCATGCGCAGGCCAAGCGCGCGCTGCTCGGCGGCAAGTCGCATTGCGTGCTCGAGGCGCCGCATCCGTCGCCGCTGTCGGCGCATCGCGGCTTTCTCGGCTGCGGGCACTTCGCGACGGCGAACGAGTATCTCGTGAAGCACGGCCGCGAACCGATCGACTGGCGCCTGCCGGACGAAGCGCAGATGCTTGCCTGACTGAACACGCGGTAACCGGCGCGCAGAACCGGTCGCACTGCCAGAAAATAAAAACGCCACGGATGGAGAACTCCATCCGTGGCGTTTTTTCGTTTCACCACCGGCGCCGCGATCAAGCGGCACCACACGGCGCAACGAGATGACTCAGACTGCGGCGATCGCTTCGCGCGCGTTGCTCAGCGCGGCGCTGGCTGCGTCCGGGCCCAGGTTCAGACCTTCGGCGTAGATGAAGTTCACGTCGGTCATGCCGAGGAAGCCGAGGAAGCTCTTCAGGTACGGCGTTTGGCTGTCGTTCGGCGTGCCGATGTACTTGCCGCCGCGTGCCGACACGACGTGCACCTTCTTGCCCGTCACGAGGCCGACCGGGCCGTTCTCGGTGTAGCGGAACGTGATGCCGGCGCGGGCGATGAAGTCGAAGTACGTCTTCAGTTGCGACGAGATGCCGAAGTTGTACATCGGTGCGCCGATCACGACGATGTCGGCGGCTTGCAGTTCGGCGATCAGCGCTTCGCTGCGCGCGGCGATCTCAGCTTGCTCCGGCGTGCGCTGCTCGGCCGGCGTGAAGAACGCGCCAAGCACGGCGTCGTCGAGGTGCGGCAGCGGTTCGGCTTGCAGGTTACGGACGACGACTTGCGCGCCCGGGTTCGATTGTTGCAGCTTCGCGGTCAGCTCGTTGACGAGCATCGTCGAGTTCGCGCCTTGCGAGCGGGCTGCCGAGTTGATTTGCAGGATCGTGGTCATGGTTGACTCCAGTAGGGGGCGCGCTGTGTTGCGCGAGTGGAGCCATTGTGTTTTTTTACCGGTCCGCGAAAAAGCTATCCGGCAGCGAAGGATTGTTGCATTGATAGAACAATCCCCGCCCTCAGCCGTCAATCAATAACGTTAGGCATGACGCTCAGCTTGCAAGCCAGCGTTCGCGAGCGCGGCGCGTGGCGGCCCGCTTGTCGGTGACCGCGAGCTTGTAGCGTGCCACTTCGGGACCGTCGAGCCGCACCTGCGTGACGCGCAGCTCGTCGCGGCGGAATGCGTGGAGCTCGACCTTCGCGCCCGGCTGATAGCGCGCGAGCAGCGCGTCGATATTGCCGCCGGTCACGCGCAGGCCGTCGAGCGCGATCAGCACGTCGCCGGCGGAAAGCCCAGCCTTCTGCGCGGCGCTGCCCTCGTGCACGGCCGCCAGCGTGCAATCTGCGCCGCCGCGCAGACGCACGCCGAGCGACGGCTTGCCATTGCGGTCGAAGTCAGGCGCGAGCGCCACGCCGAACGGCGCGAGCAATTCGGGAAGCGGCAAATCGCGCGTGCCGTACACGGCCTCGGCGAACAGCCCGCCGAGCTGCACGCCGGTCGCTTCCGCGAAAATCGCCTCGATCTCGTCTTCCGCGACGCCGGCCGGCTTGCCGCGATAGAAGTCGCGGCCGAAGCGCTGCCACAGGAGACGCATCACGTCATCGAGCGATTTGCGGTTGCCCGTTTGCGCGCGGATCGCAAGATCGAACGAGAGCGCGACGAGCGAGCCCTTCGTGTAATAGCTGACGATCGCGTTCGGCGCGTTCTCGTCCTGCCGGTAGTACTTGACCCACGAGTCGAACGAACTTTCGGCGACGCTCTGCTTCAGACGGCCGCTGCCGCGCTGCACGCCGCCGATCACCTTGCCGAGCAGCCCGAAATAGTCGTCCTGCGAAATCACGCCGCTGCGCACGAGGATCAGATCGTCGTAGTACGAGGTGAAGCCCTCGAACAGCCACAGCAGCGAGGTGTAGTTTTCGACGCTCAGGTCGTACGGTGCGAATGCGGCCGGCTTGATGCGCTTCACGTTCCAGGTGTGGAAATACTCGTGGCTGCACAGGCCGAGGTAGGTCCGGTAGCCCTCGCTCATCGCCTCGCGGCCCTGCACCGGCAGATCGGTGCGATTGCAGATCAGCGCCGTCGAGGCACGATGTTCGAGCCCGCCGTAGCCGTCGGTCACGGCCTGCGTCATGAACACGTAGCGCTCGACCGGCGCCTTCTTCGACTTCGGTTCGAACAGCGCGATCTGCGCCTCGCAGATGCGCTTCAGGTCCGCGCACAGCCGCTCCATGTCGAGCCCGATCACGCGCCCGCCGATCACGACGTCGTGCGGCACGCCATGCGCCTTGAACGTCGCGAGCGCGAACGTGCCAAGTGTCACGGGATGGTCGATCAGTTCGTCATAGTTCTGCGCGCGGTACTCGCCGAAGCCGTAGCGCTTCGTGGCGCGCGCTTCCGGCAGCGCGGTCGCGACGCGCCAGTTACGGTACGCCTCGCCTTGGGGCTTCTGAATCTCGACCACGCATGGCGCGTCCTCATGGCCGAGCGGCGAGAGGAACACGCTCGTGCCGTTGAAAAAGCCGGTCGTATCGTCCAGATGCGCGGCGCGCACCGACAGGTCCCATGCGTACACCTCGTAGCGCAGCGTCAGCGCGCCCTTTACCGGCGCGGCCTGCCACGTGTGCTTGTCGATCTTGTCGATGCGCACCTTGCGGCCCGCCTCGTTCACCGCGCGCAGCGTGACGATGTTGCGCGCGAACTCGCGCACCATGTAGCTGCCCGGAATCCATACCGGCAGCATGAAACGCTGCCCGGCCGGATCGGGGTCGGCAACGGTCACGGTAACTTCGAACAGATGGGCGGCGGGGTGACTCGGAACGATGGTGTAGCGGATCGGCTTCATCGGCAGCGGTGGGCAAATTGGAATGGGGGAGTCGAAAACGGGGCGGCCTGGGATAACCCGAGATGGCGCCCCTTGATGCGAAAGAAGGCGCTTCCCGCGCCTTCTTTCCGATGATTGTGCGGGGCTCAGTGCACCGCGGAGAGTTCCCGGTCGAGCCGGTCGGCCGGCACGGCGCCGGGCAGGCGGCGACCGTCGGCGAGGAACACCGTGGGCGTGCCGTCCACGTTCATGGCATGACCGAGCGCGAGGTTCTTGTCGATCGCGGCGGTGTCGCAGGTGCCGGCGGCGGTCGGCGCCTGATGGTTCTGCATCCACGACTCCCAGGCCTTCGCGCGATCGGCCGAGCACCAGATCGACTTCGACTTGACGGCCGAGTCCGGCGACAGCACCGGGTACAGGAACGTGTAGACCGTAACGTTATCGATCGACTTCAGCGAGGTTTCGAGCTGCTTGCAGTACGGGCAGTTCGGATCGGAGAACACGGCCATCTTGCGCGAGCCGTTGCCGCGCACGACCTTCACGGCATTCGCGAACGGCAGGCTCGCGAAGTCGATGCGGTTGGTTTCCGACAGCCGCGCTTCGGTCAGATTCTTGCGGGTCTTCGCGTCGACCATGTCGCCGAGCATCAGGTAGTCGCCGTTGGCGTCGCTATAGATGATCTGCGTGCCGAGGTTGACTTCGTACAGCCCGGCGATCGGCGACTTCGTGATGCTCTTGATCGTCACGTCGTTCAGGCGCGTTTGCAGCGTCGCCTTGAGCCTGTCGGTGGTCTGGTCGGCCTGGGCCGAGCAGCCGAGCGTGGCGGCGGCGATCGCGAGTGCGGCGGCGGCCATGCGGAAGGTCGTTTTCATGCTGGAGTCCTGAGTTCAGTCGCGCATCGAGCGCATTTTTTCACGTTCCGGCTGCGCTTTTCAGGCGCACATTGGGTCAGACCGCAAGGCGGCGATCCGCTCATGATACCCGCCCCGACCGCCGCTTATCGGCCATCGGCCATCGGTTCTCCGCACGGCGGCGGCCCCGCGCGCCGTGCCTCATCCGAGCGCGGCCGACACGAGCCAGCGCTTGACGAACGGCTGGGCACCGACGAACGCCATGCCCGTATTGCGCACGACCCGCGCGAGCGGGCCCGGTATCGAGAAGAGTTTTTGCAGACCGTCGGTGGCGATCATCAGCGCGCGGATGTCTTCGCGGCGCGAACGTTCGTAGCGGCGCAGCAGCACCATGTCGCCGAGGTCGCGAAACGCCTCCTTGCCGGCAACCGTGCTCGCGAGCGCCGCGACGTCGCGCAGGCCGAGGTTCATGCCCTGCCCCGCGAGCGGGTGGATCAGATGCGCGGCATCGCCGACCAGCGCGACGCGCGGCGCGACGAGCCGGTCCACGGTTTGCAGCGCGAGCGGGAAGCCTTGCGCGGGCGTCACGCAGTCGAGCGCGCCGAACTGGCCGCCGCTCACCTGCTCCACTTCGGCGGCGAGCCGCTCGGGATCGAGCGCAAGCAGCTGCTCCGCGTGCCCGGTGCGCGCCGACCAGACCAGCGACACATGGCCGTCCGGCATCGGCAGCAGCGCGATGATCTCGCCGTCACGGAACCATTGGTAGGCGGTTTCGCCGTGCGGCTTCGCGGCCTTGAAATTGGCGACCACGCCGGTCTGCTTGTAGTCGCGCCGCACCATCTTCGAGCCGATCTGCGCGCGCACCCACGAATGCGCGCCGTCCGCGCCGACCACGAGGTCCGCTTCGAGCACGCTGCCGTTGGCGAGGCCGACGCTCGCGCTGTCAGCGCTGAAATCGAGCGCCTGCGCGCGCGTGTCGATCCACGTGAGATTGGGCTGGAAGCGCAGCGCGGCATCGAGCGCGCGCTCGATCACCGACGACTCGACGATCCACGCCAGTTGCGGCACCGAAGCCTGGAACGCGGAGAAGTGCAGCTCGGCGTGCGCGTCGCCGTACACGCGCATGTCGTAGACGGGCCCGAGCCGCGCCGGGTCGAGCGCCTGCCAGACCCGCAGCCGTTCGAGCAGGGCCTGCGAACTCGACGACAACGCGTAGACCCGCGAGTCGAAGGCCGCGCCGGCAGGTGGCGCCGCGCAAGGCTGCGCGAGCAGCGCGACGCGCAGCCCGCCTTGCGTGAGCGCGAGCGCCGCGGTCTTGCCGACGAGCCCGCCGCCGATCACGGCGGCATCAAAGGTCTGGTGGTGTGCGTTCATGCGCGCATTATAGCCGCGGGGTTGCGGGCCTTCCGCCCCCATCGGACCCGCTCGGCCCTAGTGCGGCGCGCTCGCCGCAAGCGCCGCGTTGGCCTCGCGGATGCGCATGAAATCCGGATCGGACGACAGGATGCGCCACGCGGCCGCTTCGAGCTGGGCCTTGCGATCGCGTTGATCGCCGCGCACCGCGCAGTCGGGGAACACGCGGTCGTACACGTGCCAGAGCGAATCGAAGTCATTCCTGTCGGCGAACTGCGCGATGCTTGCCCGATCTTCCTGACTCAGGCGGCCCGTCAGGCATTCGATCGTCTGCCGGTCCGTGGTGGCCTGGGCTTCGTCGAAATTCGGCGAGACCCATGTCGCGACCCCGCCCACGATCAGCGCCACGACGACGCCGGTTCCGACCCATCCGATGATTCGCACGTTCTTCCCCCGAAAAGTGGGCTCTGACGGCCCTGATTTAACGATTTTACAGTGGATATGACGAAATGCATCACAGCGGAAAGCCCATCCGGACGGGTTACAATTGCGCTTTCCGTGAAAACTCGCACCCAATCGTCGAGCCAACGCCCCGATTCGGTGACTTGTCCGCTCCGCTGAGCCTGCCGCGCCACGCCCCGCGCGAAGGCTTGCCGAATCCGCGCACAGCGTCGAGCGCCTCACGCAACCTACTGATTCACTGAAGGATTTCCATGAGCCTCAAATGCGGCATCGTCGGCTTGCCTAACGTCGGCAAGTCCACCCTGTTCAACGCGCTGACCAAGGCAGGCATCGCCGCCGAAAACTATCCGTTCTGCACGATCGAGCCGAACGTCGGCGTGGTCGAAGTGCCGGACGCGCGCCTGAAGGCGCTCGCCGAAATCGTCAAGCCCGAGCGCATTCTGCCGGCCGTGGTCGAATTCGTCGACATCGCCGGTCTCGTGGCCGGTGCGAGCAAGGGCGAAGGGCTCGGCAACCAGTTCCTCGCGAACATCCGCGAAACCGACGCGATCACGCACGTGGTGCGCTGCTTCGAGGACGACAACGTGATTCACGTCGCGAACAAGGTCGATCCGCTGTCGGACATCGAAGTCATCAACACCGAACTCGCGCTCGCCGACCTCGGCACCGTCGAAAAGGCGCTCGCGCGCTACTCGAAGGCGGCCAAGTCGGGCAACGACAAGGAAGCGGTCAAGCTCGCCGCGGTGCTCGAGAAGGTCCGCGTGCAGCTCGACCAGGCCAAGCCGGTCCGCGCGCTCGCCCTGACCGACGAGGAACAGGCCACGCTCAAGCCGTTCTGCCTGATCACCGCGAAGCCGACCATGTACGTTGCCAACGTGAAGGAAAACGGCTTCGAGAACAATCCGCACCTCGACGCGGTCACGAAGTTCGCCGCGGCCGAAGGCGCGCCGGTCGTGGCCGTGTGCGCGGCGGTCGAAGCGGAAATCGCCGACCTCGACGAAGCCGACATGGAAGTGTTCCTCGCCGACATGGGCATGGAAGAGCCGGGCCTGAACCGCGTGATCCGCGCGGGCTTCAAGCTGCTCGGCCTGCAAACCTACTTCACGGCCGGCGTGAAGGAAGTGCGCGCGTGGACAATCCATATCGGCGATACGGCGCCGAAGGCGGCCGGCGCGATCCACACTGACTTCGAACGCGGCTTCATCCGCGCGCAGACGATCGGCTTCGACGACTACATCGCCTACAAGGGCGAGCAAGGCGCGAAGGAAGCCGGCAAGATGCGCGCGGAAGGCAAGGAGTACGTCGTGCATGATGGGGACGTGATGAACTTTTTGTTCAACGTCTAAGCCACTTCACGCGCAGCATAAGCACCTGCGACTGCAATCAGGTCCGTGTCGAATCTCGGAACAGTCGCCCCTAACAGTCGCAGGGCATCACATATAAAGCGAGGGCGAGATCACCAGCCGCTAAGAAATCGTTCGTTCGATCCTCGCTTTCCATGACCAAGAATATTGCAGACAACCCGGCGCATAGGCTGCACGAGATTCTGAAACAGTGCAAAGAAACCGCGGCCGGGGAAAATTGCCGGTCAGTGTGGCGAAGAATTCTCAGGACCGAGGATGAAGGCGAACTGCTTGCTCGCATCGCGAAACTACTCTACCTCTCGCGAGAGGTCGTTGATATCGTCAACGATTCGTTTTCGAAGCATCTGCAATCCATCCAGACGCTTCACCTGCAACTGAAGACGGGCATCACCCAGCAGAATCTGAACGGGCAGTGGGCCAGCTTCATTTCGCACGTACACGACCATTCGATAGTGTCTCTCGGATTCACCGCATCGTTGCTGGAGGAGCGGGAGAAGCTTCAGGCAGTTGACATCAGCAGCCTTAGCGATCAGCGAGACAAGCTGGTGGAGCTCCGCAAGGAAATTGTCTCGTCCAATGAACTACCGGACGACGTCAAGCTCACTATCGTCCGTTACCTGGGCCGCTTGATTGAGTGCCTGGACGAATATTTCATCACGGGTATATTTCCTGTGCTTGACGCAACGAACACCGCCATCGGCAACGTTGCATTTGATGAGGCCTACGGTCGAGTCCTGCAAGACACCGCACTGGGGCAGAAAGTCGCGAGCGCGTTGGCCAATGTGGCGAACTCCGTGACAATCGCCACCGGCATGTTGCAACTGGCAGAGCCTGTCGCACACCTGCTAAAACTGCTTCCTGGCAATAGCTAGAATGCGAGCGCGCAAAGCACGCGCGCTTTTCCATCGCGGCATGAGCTTTCCGAAAAGCCTGCTCCAAAGCCCGCCCCAAGCGGGCTTTTTCATTGCCGCCGCCTTTCGCCGCATCCCCCATCCCCCGCCCACCACCTCGCCCCGCCTGTTTCCGTTTCCTGACAGCCGGTGTTACATTGCGGCTTCCGGCCTCCGCCAGAAGCGCTTCCACGCCGCCTGGCCGCCGACGCCGGAATGTCATCGAAGCCAAATAGAATCGCGCGATTCGCGTCCGCGCCCGTCCGCATACCGTCATGGAATCGAAGTCAGCGTCAAAGCGCTGCCCCCGATCGACACAGGAGACAAATCGATGAATTGCAAGCCGTTGCTCCGTTCACTTTCCGTCGCCGCCGTGTTAAGCGTCGGCCTCAGCCAGGCGGCCCACGCCGCGACCGAAATCCAGTTCTGGCATGCCATGGAAGCCGCGCTGGGCGAACGTCTGAACGACATCGCGAACGACTTCAACAAATCGCAGAGCGACTACAAGATCGTGCCCGTCTTCAAGGGCTCCTACGACCAGACCCTCGCCGCCGGCATCGCCGCCTATCGCAGCGGCAACGCGCCGGCCATCCTGCAGGTCTACGAAGTCGGCACCGCGACGATGATGCAGGCGAAGAAAGCCATCGTCCCGGTCACGCAGGTCTTCAAGGACGCCGGCGTGCCGCTCGACCAGAAAGCCTTCGTGCCGACCATCGCGAGCTATTACAGCGACTCGAAAACCGGCGAGCTGATCTCGATGCCGTTCAACAGCTCGACGCCAGTGCTCTACTACAACAAGGATGCGTTCAAGAAGGCCGGGCTCGATCCGAACCAGCCGCCGAAGACCTGGACCGAACTGCACGCCGACGCGCAGAAGCTGAAGGCCTCGGGCATGTCGTGCGGCTATTCGTCGGGCTGGCAAAGCTGGATTCAGCTCGAGAACTACAGCGCGTGGCATGCGGCGCCGTTCGCGTCGAAGAACAACGGCTTCGACGGCATGGACGCGCAGCTCGAATTCAACAAGCCGCTGCAGGTCGCGCACATCCAGTTCCTGCAGAACATGGCGAAGGACGGCTCGTTCACCTATGTCGGCCGCAAGGACGAACCCGTGTCGAAGTTCTATAGCGGCGACTGCGGCATCATTACGAACTCGTCGGGCTCGCTCGCCACGATCAAGAAATACGCGAAGTTCAACTTCGGCACCGGCATGATGCCGTACGACGAGAGCGTGAAGGGCGCGCCGCAGAACGCGATCATCGGCGGGGCGAGCCTGTGGGTGCTGTCGGGCAAGGACCCGGCCGTCTACAAGGGCGTCGCGAAGTTCCTCGCGTACCTGGCCACGCCGCAAGTCGCCGCGAAGTGGCATCAGGACACCGGCTATCTGCCGATCACCACCGCCGCCTACGATCTGACGCGCCAGCAGGGCTTCTACGAGAAGAACCCCGGCAGCGACACCGCGATCCGCCAGATGATGAACAAGCCGCCGCTGCCGTTCACGAAGGGCCTGCGTCTGGGCAACATGCCGCAGATCCGCACCGTGATCGACGAGGAACTCGAACAGGTGTGGGCAGGCAAGAAGACGCCGCAACAGGCGCTCGACTCGTCCGTCGCGCGCGGCGACGATCTGCTGCGCCGCTTCGAAAAGGCCGGCAACTAGACCGGGCATCGCCCGCGGGCGGGTTGCGATGCCGCTGCGCCGCAACCCGCCGCCATTGCAGCCCCCTTGGGAATCCCGATGGAAAAGCGCTCTTACTTCGGCACCAGCGCGCTGCCCTACCTGCTCGTCGCGCCGCAGCTGCTCATCACGCTGGTGTTCTTCCTGTGGCCCGCAGGCGTTGCGCTCTGGCAATCGACGCAAAGCCAGGACGCGTTCGGCACGTCGAGCGAGTTCGTCGGCCTCGCGAACTTCAAACAGCTTTTCGCCGATCCGCTGTATCTGGCCTCGTTCAACACGACGATCGTGTTCTGCACGCTCGTCACCGTGTCGGGCCTCGTGATCTCGCTGCTGCTCGCGGTCTGCGCCGATCGCGTGACGCGCGGCAAAAAGGCCTATCAGACGCTGCTGATCTGGCCGTACGCGGTCGCGCCCGCGATCGCCGCGGTGCTGTGGTCGTTCCTGTTCAACCCGAGCATCGGCCTCGTCACCTATGCGCTCGCGAAATACGGCGTCGTGTGGAATCACGCGCTCAATCCCGGCCAGGCGATGTTCCTCGTCGTGCTCGCCTCGGTGTGGCAGCAGGTCAGTTATAACTTCCTGTTCTTCTACGCGGGCCTGCAGGCGATTCCGCGCTCGCTGATCGAAGCGGCCGCGATCGACGGCGCCGGTCCCGTGCGGCGCTTCTTCGGCATCGCGTTGCCGCTGCTGTCGCCGACCACGTTCTTTCTGCTCGTCATCAACATCACCTACGCGTTCTTCGACACTTTCCCCGTGATCGACGCGGCGACCGGCGGCGGCCCCGGCCAGGCGACTCGCACGCTGATCTACAAGATCTTCGCCGAAGGCTTCCAGGGGCTCGACATCGGCAGCTCGGGCGCGCAGTCGGTCGTGCTGATGGTCATCGTCGTGGCGCTGACCGTCGTGCAATTCCGCTTCATCGAACGCAGGGTTCAATACTCATGATCGAGAACCGCCGCGGTTTCGACCTGTTCTGCCACGCGGTGCTGATCGTCGGCGTCGTGCTGGTGGTGTTTCCGGTCTACGTCGCGTTCTGCGCGGCGACCATGAGCGAGCACGAAGTGTTCACGGTGCCGCTATCGCTCGTGCCGGGCACGCATCTGTTCGAGAACATCGTCACGATCTGGACGCAGGGCACCGGCAACGCGGCCGCGCCGTTCAACCGCATGCTGCTTAACAGCCTCGTGATGGCGCTCGTGATCGCGATCGGCAAGATCGCCGTGTCGATGATCTCCGCGTACGCGATCGTCTATTTCCGCTTTCCGTTTCGCACTGCCGCGTTCTGGCTGATTTTCGTCACGCTGATGCTGCCGGTCGAAGTGCGCATTTTCCCGACCGTGCAGGTCGTCTCGTCGATGCATCTGAGCAATACGTACACCGGCTTGACGCTGCCGCTGATCGCCTCGGCGACCGCGACGTTCCTGTTCCGCCAGTTCTTCAAGACGTTGCCGGACGAGCTGATGGAAGCCGCGCGCATCGACGGCGCGGGTGCGCTGCGCTTCTTCTGGGACGTCGTGCTGCCGCTGTCGCGCACCACGATGGCCGCGCTCTTCGTGATCACCTTCATCTACGGCTGGAACCAGTATCTGTGGCCGATCCTGATCACGAGCCAGCAGTCGCTGATGACCGCCGTGATCGGCATCAAGGGCATGATCGCCTCGGGCGATACCGCGACCGAATGGCATCTGGTGATGACGGCCACGCTGCTCGCGATGCTGCCGCCGCTCGTCGTCGTGCTGACGATGCAGCGCTGGTTCGTGCGCGGCCTCGTCGATTCGGAGAAGTGATCGACACGGCGCGGCACGGCGGGCCGCGCCGCGAGGCGTCGTTATGCGCCGCATAGAAAAACCCCCGCGCGCCGCCCGTCGAACGGCGCAGAAAGGCAACGCGCGGCAAGCAACTCAAAGGCTGGAACAGCATGGCTGCACTGACTCTGCAAGGCGTGAAGAAAACCTACGACGGCAAACAGTTCGTGTTGCACGGCATCGACGTCGACGTGGCCGACGGCGAATTCGTCGTGATGGTCGGCCCGTCCGGCTGCGGCAAATCGACGTTGCTGCGCATGGTCGCGGGGCTCGAGCGCATCTCCGACGGCCGCATTTCGATCGCCGGCAAGGTCGTCAACGAACTGGAGCCGAAGGACCGCAACATCGCGATGGTGTTCCAGAACTACGCGCTGTATCCGCATATGAGCGTGGCCGAAAACATGGGCTACGCGCTGAAGATCGCCGGCGTCGATCGTGCGCAGATCGCGAAGCGCGTGGAAGCCGCCGCGCAGATTCTCGAACTCGGCGCGCTGCTGCAGCGCAAGCCGCGCGAGCTGTCGGGCGGGCAGCGGCAGCGCGTCGCGATGGGCCGCGCGATCGTGCGCGAGCCGGCCGTGTTTCTGTTCGACGAGCCGCTGTCGAATCTCGACGCGCGTCTGCGTGTGCAGATGCGCCTCGAAATCCAGCGTCTGCATGCGCGGCTCAAGACCACGAGCCTGTACGTGACGCACGATCAGATCGAAGCGATGACGCTGGCGCAGCGCGTGATCGTGATGAACAAGGGCCACGCCGAGCAGATCGGCGCGCCGACCGAGGTCTACGAGCGGCCGGCCACGGTGTTCGTCGCGAGCTTCATCGGCTCGCCGGGGATGAACCTGCTCGACGGCCGCGTCTCCGACGACGGCGCGACCTTCGAGGTCGCCGGCAACGGTCCGAAGCTGCCGCTCGCGGGCGTGCCGTCGATCGGCCGCGAAGTCGCGGCGGGCCGCGAATGGACGCTCGGCATTCGCCCCGAGCACATGAGCCCAGGCACGGCCGACGCGCCGACCGCGCCGCTCACGGTCGAATCCTGCGAACTGCTCGGCGCGGACAATCTCGCGCACGGCCGTTGGGGCAAGCACGACGTGACTGCGCGGCTGCCGCATGCGCATCGTCCGGCAGCGGGCGAGACGCTGCAGGTCGTGCTGCCCGCGCAGCATCTGCACTTCTTCGATCCGCAGACCGGACGGCGCGCGAACTGAGCGATGTCGGGATGCCATGACGGCGTCCAGCGGCTCGCGCCGCCGCCGGAACAAAGAACGAACAACAACGCATCACCACGCTTCGGGGAATCATGAAAAGCCTCGCCCTCCGGGCCCTCCGCCCGTATGCGGTGATTGCCGCTGCGCTGCTGTTGAGCGCAGCGCAGGCATTCGCCTACGTCGCGCCGGGCACGAATCCCGACGAATCGAACCTCAGCAACCACCACACCTATACGAATCGCGACGGCAACACCGTGCATGCGCCGGCCCGTTCGCTATCGGGCAGGGCGCCCGAAGGCGCGACCGCGCGTTGCCGCGACGGCAGCTACAGTTTCAGCCAGCATCGCAGAGGCACCTGCTCGCGGCACGGCGGCGTCGCGCAATGGCTCTGAGAATCGGCGGAACGGCGCGCGAGAGGGTGTACAAGACGCTGCCCGGCCCGCCGCGCGAACCGGTCTGCCACTGGAATTCCCGCTGCCTTGCCAGCCCCGCCGCGAAGTACAATGCCACCTGAACCACACGCCGCGCGCGGCAGCGTCGTCCGAGTCCGGCGCCGCGCCGGCCGGCGCCGGGTGTTCCGCCCGGCCCTCACACCGATTACCCATCCACCCTCGACTGCCCGCCCCTCGCGCGGCCGGCGTCGTCAACGTCTACTGCAAGCAAATGGCCCAATACGTTTTCACCATGAACCGGGTCGGCAAGATCGTGCCGCCCAAGCGCCAGATCCTCAAGGACATCTCGCTGTCGTTCTTTCCCGGCGCGAAGATCGGCCTGCTCGGCCTGAACGGCTCGGGCAAGTCGACGCTGATCCGCATCATGGCCGGCGTCGACACCGAGATCGAGGGCGAAGCCACGCCGATGCCGAACCTGAACATCGGCTACCTGCCGCAGGAGCCGCAGCTCGATCCGCAGAAGACCGTGCGTGAAGCGGTCGAGGAAGGTCTCGGCGACGTCTTCAACGCGCAGAAGAAGCTCGACGAAATCTACGCGGCCTACGCCGAGCCGGATGCCGACTTCGACGCGCTCGCCGCCGAGCAGGCGAAGTACGAGGCGATTCTCGCGACGAGCGACGGCAGCGCCGAGCAGCAGATCGAAATCGCCGCCGACGCGCTGCGCCTGCCCGCGTGGGACGCGAAGATCGAACATCTGTCGGGCGGCGAAAAGCGCCGCGTCGCGCTGTGCAAGCTGCTGCTCGAAAAGCCGGACATGCTGCTGCTCGACGAGCCGACCAACCACCTCGACGCGGAATCGGTCGAATGGCTCGAGCAGTTCCTCACGCGTTTCCCGGGCACCGTGGTCGCCGTCACCCACGACCGCTACTTCCTCGACAATGCCGCCGAGTGGATTCTCGAACTCGACCGCGGCCACGGCATTCCGTGGAAGGGCAACTACAGCAGTTGGCTCGATCAGAAGGAAGCGCGCCTGAAGCAGGAAGAAGCGTCGGAATCGGCGCGTCAGAAGGCGATCAAGAAGGAACTCGAATGGGTGCGCCAGAACCCGAAGGGCCGTCAGGCGAAGTCGAAGGCGCGTATTGCCCGCTTCGAGGAACTGAACAGCCAGGAATACCAGAAGCGCAACGAGACGCAGGAAATCTTCATTCCGGTCGGCGACCGTCTCGGCAATGAAGTGATCGAGTTCAAGAACGTCAGCAAGTCGTATGGCGACCGACTGCTGCTCGATAACGTCAGCTTCAAGATTCCGGCCGGCGCGATCGTCGGCATCATCGGGCCGAACGGCGCCGGCAAGTCGACGCTGTTCCGCATGCTGACGGGCCGTGAGCAGCCGGATTCGGGCGAGATCGTCCAGGGCCCGACCGTCAAGCTCGCCTACGTAGACCAGAGCCGCGACGCGCTCGACGGCTCGAAGACCGTGTTCGAGGAAATCTCGGGCGGCGCCGACGTGCTGACGGTCGGCCGCTACGAAACGCCGTCGCGCGCGTATATCGGCCGCTTCAACTTCAAGGGCGGCGACCAGCAGAAGGTCGTCGGCAATCTGTCGGGCGGCGAGCGCGGCCGTCTGCATCTGGCGAAGACGCTGATCGCGGGCGGCAACGTGCTGCTGCTCGACGAACCGTCGAACGACCTCGACGTCGAAACGCTGCGCGCGCTCGAAGACGCGCTGCTCGAATTCGCGGGCTCGGTGCTCGTGATCTCGCACGACCGCTGGTTCCTCGACCGCATCGCGACGCACATCCTCGCGTTCGAAGGCGATTCGCAAATCACCTTCTTCGACGGCAACTACCAGGAGTACGAAGCGGACAAGCGCGCGCGCCTCGGCGAAGAAGCCGCGCGGCCGAAGCGTCTGCGTTACAAGCCGATCTCGCGCTGAGCGGACGGCGGGTGAGTGACGTGACGTGAGGTGACGTGGCGTGGCATGGCCCGTCCGGCGAACGCCGGATAGGGTTGCCGGCGCGGAACGGGCATTGCTGGCACAGGTGCGGTGACGGCGATCGTTCGCCAAGTCGGCGTCATACCGGCATCACGCCGGTTCATGCGGGGCTCATGCCGCATGACGCCAGCACCACGCCGGCACCACGCCAGTTGCCCGCGCCCCGGTCCATGCGCCCAGCGTGCGCATGGACCGTTCACAGCCATACCGCGCCGCGCGGTGACGAGGAGACAAGCATGGCGATGTCGAAGGGCAAGCGCTGGATCGTCATCGTGGGCGGCACGCTGCTGGCATTGATGCTCGTCGCAATCGGCGTGCTGCTGTTCGCGCAACAGGAAGTCAGAACTCGCATCAACGCGGCGCTCGGCCCGCTCGGCAGCGTCGAACGCATCGACGTCGGCCTCACCTCGGTTCACCTCTCCCACGTTCTGCTGAAGGCACCGCCCGGCTGGCCCGCCGGCGAGCCGCTGCGCGCCGACGACATCACCATCACGCCCGATCTGCGCGATCTGCTCGCGCGGCGCATGCATATCCGCGAAGTGGTCGTGCGCGGCTTCGACCTCGCCGTGCTGCGCACGAAGGACGGCTCGCTCAGGCTACTGCCGAATCTGCGCGAATCGCTGAACCGTGGCAATCCACCCGGCAACGGCGCCGGGCCGTCGACTCCGCGCGAGAAGCAGGTCGATCACATCCGCTTCGAGCAGGGCAACTTCCATTTCTACGACATGACCGTCGGGCCGCCA
The DNA here is from genome assembly GCF_017105025.1 of Paraburkholderia sp. Ac-20336. Classification (NCBI taxonomy): domain Bacteria; kingdom Pseudomonadati; phylum Pseudomonadota; class Betaproteobacteria; order Burkholderiales; family Burkholderiaceae; genus Paraburkholderia; species Paraburkholderia sp. Ac-20336. The sequence continues at coordinate 39,503 of NZ_JAAGPS010000063.1, forward strand.
CCGTTCAGGGTGACGGTCAGCAACGCCCATGCGAGCGTCGACAATCTGCATCTGCCGTCGCTCAACGAGCCGACCAGCGTGAGCGTGCGGGGCTCGCTCAAAGGTCCGGTGCATACGGGCACGGTCACGTTCGACGGCTGGATCAGGATCGCAAGCCGCGATTCGCAGACCACGAGCAGGCTGCAAGGCGTCGATATCGCGCTGCTCGATCCGTATCTGCTGAAGAAGGCCGGCGCGCGTGCCCAGGTGACGGGCGGCACGATCGACCTGACGGTGGAATCGACGGTGCGCGACTATCGCCTGCATGCGCCCGGCAGCGTGACGGTGCGCAATCTGCAACTCGCGGAAAGCGACAATCCGCTCGACACCTTCATGTCGATTCCGACGCGCGCCGCCGTCGCCGCGCTGAAGTCGCACAACGGCGACGTCTCGCTGCATTTCGTGCTCGATGGCGATTTGCGCGATCCGAAGTTCTCGGTGCGCGAAGGCCTGCTCGCGCGCATCGGCGCCGGGTTCGCGCAGGCCCTCGGCGTGAGCGTCGAGGGTGTCGCGAAGGGCGCGGGCGAGACCGTGAAGGGGCTCGGGAATGCGTTGAAGAACCTGTTGGGGCAGTAGGCCCGCACGTCCGGCTCAGACCGGCAGCCCCAGCCCGCGCAGCTTCGCGCCGGTTTGCGCGGCGCTCGTGTGATGCACGCCGTGCCAGCCGAGCGCGCTCGCGGCTTGGGCGTTCTTGAGGTTGTCGTCGATAAAGACCAGTTCGGCGGGTTCGATGCCGGGCAGTTGCGCGTCGATGCGCCGGCGCATTTCCGCGAAGATTGCCGGGTCGGGCTTCACGAGCTTCACCCGCCCCGACACGACGATGTCGCGAAACCGCCGCAGCACCGGGTAGTGCTCCCATGCGTACGGAAAAGTCTCGGCCGACCAGTTGGTGAGGCCGAAGAGCGGCACGTTGGCGGCTTCGAGCGTTTCCATCAGCGCGACGCCGTCTGCGAGCACGCCCGCCACCATCTCGTGCCAGCGCTCGTAGAACGCGCGGATCAGCGGCGCGTGACCGGGAAACCTGGCGATCAGTTCAGCCGTCGCCTCGGCGATCGGCTGGCCGCCGTCCTGGCGAATCACCCAGTCCATCGAGCAGACGTGCGTGAGAAACCAGCGGCGCTCGGCTTCGTCGGGAATCAGTTCGCGGTACAGATACTCGGGACTCCAGTCGATCAGCACACCGCCAAAATCGAACACCACTGCCTTGATCGCCATGCAGGCTCCTCGCTCGGGTCTTGCTTGAGTCTTGCTCGGGTCTCGCTACGTTCAGATCGGCTGCGTGCGCAGTTCGAGCCACGCTTTCGCGTCGCCCGTCACATGCGGCGACAGGCGCGCGCGCACCGTCTCGTGATACGCGTTGAGCCACGCGCGCTCGTCGTCGCGCAGCAGCGCGAGTTCGATGCAGCGCGTGTCGATCGGGCACAGCGTCAGCGTTTCGAACTTGAGGAAATCGCCGAATTCGGTTTTTTCGGCGGCCACGTTCAGCACAAGATTTTCGATCCGCACGCCCCACTTGCCCGACCGGTAGAGACCCGGCTCGTTCGACGTAATCATGCCCTCTTCCATCGCGGTCCACGGCTCGGCGGGCGCGTAGTGCGAGATCACCTGCGGACCTTCGTGCACGTTCAGGAAATAGCCGACGCCGTGGCCGGTGCCGTGGCCGTAGTCCGCACCCGCTTCCCAGATCGGCGCGCGCGCGATCGCGTCGAGCATCGGCGAGCGGATGCCGCGCGGGAATTGTGCGCGCGACAACGCGATCATGCCTTTGAGCACGATCGTGAAATCGCGCCGCTGTGCCTCGCTCGGCGTGCCGATCGGCACCACGCGCGTGATGTCGGTCGTGCCGCTCAGGTACTGGCCACCCGAGTCGATCAGCAGCAGGCCGTCGCCCTCGATCACCGCGTGCGACGCCTCGGTCGCGCGATAGTGCGGCATCGCGCCGTTCGCGTTGAAACCGGCGATCGTCGAAAAGCTCAGCGACACGAAACCGGGACGGCGCGCGCGGGCGGCCGTCAGGCGTTCGTCGATGGTCAGCTCGGTGATGCGCTCGCGGCCCAATGCGCTTTCGAACCACGCGAAAAATTCGGCGAGCGCGGCGCCGTCCTGTTCCATCGTCGCGCGTACGTGGGCGGCATCGGCGGCGGTCTTGCACGACTTCAGGAACGTGGACGGGTTGACCGCCTCGACCACCGTCACCGACGACGGCACCGCCTGCAGCGAGCCGTACGTGATGCGGCGCGGGTCGATCAGCAGCGTGCTGCCGGCCGGCAGCACGGCGAGCGCGGCCGCGGCATTCGCATAGGGCTCGACGCCGATGCCGTCGCGCGCGAGCACCTCGGCGAGCGCCGGCGAAACCTTGCCGTCGGCGATGAACAGCGACACGCGATCCGTGCCGATCAGCGCATGCGCGACGAACACCGGGTTGTAGCTGACGTCGGCGCCGCGCAGATTCAGCAGCCACGCGAGATCGTCGAGCGTCGAGATGAAGTGCCACTGCGCGCCTTTGTCGGCCATCGCGCGGCG
>NZ_JAAGPS010000064.1:0-41840 GCF_017105025.1 Paraburkholderia sp. Ac-20336
TCGCGTTTTTCGGTCAGGGCATGGGCGGGCTCGGCTGGTCGATCATTCCCGATATCGCACCGAAGCGCCTGATGGGACTCACCGGCGGTATTTTCAATTTCACTGCGAACATCGCCGGCATCGTCACACCGATCGTGATCGGTGCGATCGTCTCACTGACGGGGTCGTTCTACTGGGGGCTGATGTTTATCGGCGCGGTGGCGATACTGGGCGCAGCGTCGTACATCTTCATTCTCGGCGATATCAAGCGGATCGAATTGCCAGACGATACGGCGCCGCTGAAGCGGGCGGCATGAGCGCGTCATAGTAGTCACGATCGGTGACGACAACCGCGTGCGGTGATTGCATCGACATGGCAATCACCGCACGCGGTGTTCGTGCTCACGACTCGAACTGATAGTGCGGGTTCATCTCATAGGCGCCTGCCGCTACGCGAGATTCGAAGGCGCGGCCTTCAACACGTCGACATGCTTCGGAATCAGGCGGAGTTCGAGGAACGTATCGGCAATCTGCTGCTGCTCGCCGAGAATCGCGCGGGTAATCGGCTGCGTGCCGAACTGCTGGCGCTGCACGGCCGTGTCCACGACCGGTTTCGGCAGACCCCAGAGTTGCGCCAGTTCGCTCGCGAGTGAGTCGCGGTTCTGCTGGCCCCATTGGTCGATCTTGTCCAGTTCCTCGATCACGATGCGGATCACGTCGGGATTATTCGCGGCATAGCTCTGCGACGAAAAGTAGTACGCACGATTGCCGACCACGCCGTTCGCATCGGCAATCACGCGCGCGCCGAGCGATTTTTCCGCGGCCGCGAAGAACGGGTCCCAGATCACCCATGCGTCGATCGAGGCGCGCTCGAATGCGGCTCGCGCATCGGCGGGCGCGAGAAACACGGGCTTCACGTCGGCGTATTGCAGGCCATGCTGACGCAGCAACTGCACGAGAAAGTAGTGGACGTTGCTGCCCTTGTTGAGCGCGATCCGTTTGCCCTTGAGGTCCGCGACCGAGCGGATCGTCGATTGCGGCGGCACGAGCACCGCTTCGGATTGCGGACGCTTGACCGTCGCGGCGACGTACACCAGCGGCGCGCCGGCGGCCTGCGCGAAGATCGGCGGTGCTTCGCCGACGTCGCCGAAATCGATCGAGCCGACGTTCAGTGCTTCCAGTTGCACTGGACCCGCCGCGAACTCGGTCCAGCTGACCGAGACGTTGAGCGGCGCGAGCCGTTTTTCGAGCGTGCCGCGCCCCTTGAGCAGAGTCAGATAACCCTTCTGATTGCCGATGCGCAAGGTGCGCGAGGTTCCCGAGGGTCCTTGTGCGAAAGCGGGTGGCGCGCTGGCGGACGATGCGGCGAGCGCCGCGGCGCCGAGCGACAGTTTCAGGAAGGCGCGACGATCGCGGGTCGTTCGTTGAGTGGACATGATGGCGAGCGGTAGAAGAAAGAGGGTGGTCAGTGCTGCGGCGCGCCGTCCCATGCCGGCAGTGTCGCGCCGCGATAGACGCTCAGAATCTCCGAGGCGACATTGGCCTGCTGATAGCTGTCCACGATAACCTTCACCCAAGGTGCGCTCGAATCTTTGGCATTGACCGCGATGAAGTTTCGATACGGATTGCCAGGCACTTTTTCCTGCGCGATGCGTTGCTGCGGAATCCGGATGCCGGCCTTGATCGCCCAGTCGGTATTGACGACGGCTGCGTCGAGATCGCCAATCGCCCGGCCGACGATGCCCGCGTCGAGCTCCTTGATACGGATGTGCTTCGGGTTGTCCGCGATGTCGCGCGCGGTCGGCAGCAGACCGACATCGGGCCGTAGCCTGATGAGCCCGTTCGCCTGCAGAAGCAGCAGCGCGCGGCCTTCGTTGCTCGGATCGTTCGGCACGCCGATTGTCGCGTTCTGCGGCAGCGCCGCGACCGATTTCACCTTGACCGAATAGAGGCCGATGGGCTGCACATAGGTGAAGCCGACCGGCACGATATCGTAGTGGCGCGCGGCGATCTGCGCATCGAGATACGGCTTGTGCTGGAATGAATTCGCGTCGAGGTCGTGCTGCGCGAGCGCTTCGTTCGGCTGCGTATAGTCGGAGAACGTCGTGACCTTCACGGTGATGCCCTGTCTGGCCGCATTGGCCGCGACCGCGCGCCATACGTCCTCGTCTTCGCCGGACATGATGCCGACGCGCACGGTCTGTCCGGCCGCGCGTGCCGGTTGCGCACCGACGATGCCGCAGACGAGAAGAACCGCGAGCAACGGAGAAAGAAAGGCGGTCTTGAGCAGGTTCGTTGTTCTCATGATCTTGCTGTTATCGAATGAAGGGAAATGAAGGTCATCAGATCGTAGAGAGGCGCCCGTGGCCGCGCAAATAATATCGAGCGCTATCGTTATCGCGGATAAGCGCAAGGCCGCGGGATGGAGCAGGGCGGTTCGCGGGACGGCCGCGCACGCGTTGCGCGCATTCCGGCGGCACGGCTTATGCTGGGTTGATGGGGCCGGTCGGTGTGGCGACCGGCAGGAGGCTGCGATGAGCGATTTCACCGAGGCGCGCGAGCGCATGGTCGAGCGGCAGATCGTGCGCCGGGGCGTGCGCGCCCCCCACGTGCTGGCGGCGATGCGCAGCGTGCCGCGCGATGCGTTCGTGCTGCCGGGCTGGAGAGAATTCGCCTATGACGATTCGCCGTTGCCGATCGGCGGCGGGCAGTCGATCTCGCAGCCGTTTATCGTCGCGAGGATGCTCGAAGCGGCGGCGCTGCATCCGGGCGACCGCGTGCTCGATATCGGCACCGGCTCCGGCTATGCCGCCGCGATTGCCGCGCGGATCGTGGCGAGCGTCGATTCGATCGAACGCGACGCCGAACTGGTCGAGGCCGCTCGCGAACGCCTGGAGCGGCTCGGTTACGCGAACGTGGCGGTGCATCTCGGCGATGGCACCGCTGGCTTCGCGGCACATGCGCCTTATGACGCGATCGTCGCGGCCGCGAGCGGCCCGCACGTGCCGAAGGCGTTGCTCGCGCAGCTTGCGTGCGGTGGCCGCCTCGTGATGCCGATCGGGCGCGAGGCAGGGCGCCAGCGGCTCGTGAAGATCGTGCGCCGCAGCGAGCAGGAATACGAGGAAACTTCGTTCGACGAAGTGAGGTTCGTGCCGCTCGTCGGCGACGACGGCTGGCCCGAGCGGGGAGGGTTGACGGGGCGGTCGGTGCGGTGAAAAGGGAAGCCGCCGCGCCGGCGTCAGGCAGACGCGTTCGCGGGTCCCTTTAGAACGCGATTGAAAATGGTTGCCGGATGGCGGGCCGGATCGGCCACAATGTAAGTAATGAGGCAGCAGCGGATATCTGGCGCCTCGCTTCGATCCAATGGAAATAGAGTGACGACATGATAATGAGCCGGATCAACGCCTGGCTGCTCGGGCGCTTGCCATCGCGCAGACTCTCCGTCTCGCTATCCCTGAGCGACCAGGGTCTTACCGTGAAGCACCCGCAAGGCGAGCAGTACATTGCCTGGCAGGATATTGGCGAAGTGGTCGCCACACGGTCGGATCAATTGGTCGGGAATACTGTCTTGCTGCTGGTCGGCCTGAACGATGGCCGTACCCTGACCGTGCCTGAGGGCGATCCCGTCTGGCATGATCTGGCAATGAAGTTGCCGGCGTATCTGGCCGGCGCAAAACCCTATGAGGAATGGGCGCTGCGCTCCGCTTTTTCCGCGGGAACACCTCGCGTCGAGGTATTCCGGCGTTGATCGCAGCGCTCATATCCGGGCGGGTGTCGATCACCGTCATGCTCGCCGGGAGCATGAGCGTCTCCCGATTAACCCCTTGGCGTTCCTAGAAACCGAACACCCGCAGCGCATTGTTGCCGCGCACCGCCTCGCATTGCTCCTTCGGCAGACGCGCGGTGTTCGCAAACGCGCCGCGAATATCGTGCACCTGATGCGGCCAGTCGGTGCCGAACATCACGCGATCCGCGCCGACGACCGAGACGAGAAATTCGAGCGAGGCCGGACTGTACGTGATGCAGTCGTAGTAGATATGGCGCAGATAGTCGATCGGCTTGCGCTTCATCTGACGGCGCTGCGGAATCTCGACCTCGTTGCCCTTCTCGAAGCGGCCGGCCAGATACGGCAATGCACCGCCCGCATGCGATGCGATGATCTTCAGGTTCGGGTACTGATCGAAGAAGCCCTCGAAGATCATGCGCGTGATCGCGAGCGTCGTGTCGAACATGAAGCCGACGGCCCAGCTCAGATCGAACTTCGTCATGTCCATCAGTTCGGCGCCCGGCGGATCGGTCGGATGCACGAGCACCGGCAGCGCGCGCCGGTCGATCTCGGCCCAGATCGGCGCGAACATCGGATCGGTGAGGCTGCGTCCCGCCACGTTCGCGAGCACCATCACGCCGCTCGCGCCGTTATCGCAGGTACGGCGCAGTTCTTCGAGCGCGGCCTGCGGATATTCCCACGGCAACGACGTGAACCAGCGGATGCGCCCGGGGTACTTCGTTTGCGCTTCGGCAAGCGTGTCGTTCGATTCGCGCGCGGCGAGGCAGCTCGTTTCCTGATCGCCCCAATAGACGTTCGGGCAGGTCAGCGAAACGACCGAGATGTCGATGCCCGATTCGTCCATCTGACGGATACGCATGTCGAAATCGAAATGACCCTTCTGCGGAATCACGACCGGCGTGTTGCCGCGAAACACTTCCTGCTGACCGTCGGGGCGGGTCTGGATGTTGTAGGCACCGCCGCGCTGCCGCAGCAGTTCGAGCCATTTGTGCGTGAAGATGTGCGTGTGAACGTCGATGACAGGCATGCAAGCTCTCCCGAAAAAGAAAGGGCATGAAGGCGTTCCATGCGCCTTCGGTTCGAGGCGAACGATTCGCGATACTGACGATCTATCGATGCGAATCGCCGTGTGGATAGGAGGGAAGCGGCGCGGGCGCGGCAAAATCGTTGCCGTCGTGTGCGTGACGGTTCAGCATGAACGCGCCGATCAGGCCGAGCGCGAAGAACACCGCGCAGAAATGCGCAGGCATCATGTTGTTGCCGCTCACATGCAGCAGCCATGTGAGCACGAGCGGCGACAGGCCGCCGAACAGCGCCGCGCCGATGTTGTACGAGATCGCGAGTCCGGTCGAGCGGACTTCGGTCGGAAAGAGGCCGGCGAGCGCGGTCGGAATCGGCGCGTTCGAGGCACCGATCAGCAAGGCGAAGCTCAGTTCGACCGTGAGAATCGACGCCATCGACGGCGCGTTGACGATCCAGTAGTAGGCGGGATACAGCACGACGAGAAACAGCACGAGCGAGACGCGGATCATGCGCGCGCCGCCGATGCGGTCGGCGAGATGGCCGAACACCGGAATCATCACGACGCGCAGCAGCACGCTCGCGAGCAGCACGGTGAACGGTAGCGTCACCGGCATATGCAGATTCTGCACCGCGTAAATCGGCAGATACGTGATGATCACGTACGACATGACGTTGAGCGCGGCGCTCAATGCGAGCGCGACGAACAGCTCGCGCGGATAGTGCGTCAGCACGCGCGAGAACGGCACCTTCGCGCGCTGGCCGAGCTTCTCGAACGCTCCCGTTTCAGGCAGATTGCGGCGGATGTAGAAACCGACCGGACCGATCAGCAGACCGAGCAGAAACGGCAGGCGCCACGCCCACGATTCGAGCGCTTTATGCGTGAACAGATGCGTGAGTGCGCTGCCCATCGCGACCGCGAGCAGCGCACCGAGCGCCTGCGCGAACATCTGCCAACTGCCATAGAGATTGCGGCGCGTCGGCGGCGCGTACTCGATCAGCATCGCGGTGGCAGTGCCGAATTCGCCGCCGGCCGACACGCCTTGCAGCAGACGCGCGCACAGCACGATCGCCGGCGCGATCAGGCCAATCTGCTGGAAGCCCGGCGTGAGGGCGATCATTGCGGCGGAGAGAGTCATCAGGGCGATCACGAGCGTCAGGCCGGCCTTGCGTCCTTTGCGGTCGGCATACATGCCGAGCAGAATCCCGCCGAGCGGACGCACGACGAAGCCCGCGCCGAACGTCGCGGTCGTGAGCATCAAGGCGGCGTATTCGCTGTCGCTCGGAAAGAACTGTTTGGCGATGATGATCGACAGAAAGCCGAACACCACGAAGTCGTACCACTCGAGCACGTTGCCGAGCGTCGATGCCACGGCGCCTAGCCAGCGCCTGCGTGAATCGGTTGCGGTCGTTGTCACGACTGTCTCCTGCGAGGGCTCGCCTGTCGTTTTATCCGGTCGCGCCCGTCGCTTCGGCGCGCCGCCGCGCTATTGCATGGCCGTGCCGGTCTGCCGGCGGCGGTGCAATGCGTAGGCAAGCAATGTAGGGTACTGTCGGCATGAAAACAATCGAACAAAATCAATGCTTGCATAAAGTAACTTTATGATTGTGCTTTTGCTGGATTGTCTCGATGGCCTTGTCCTCACGACCCCTGCCTTCATGATCTTGCCCTTATGACCTTGCTCTCATGACTCCCACGATCAAGCAACTGCGCGCGTTCGCACTCGTGTGCCGGTTCGGCGTGCTCACGCGCGCGGCCGACGAGCTGTTCATCACGCAGCCGGCGGTGAGCGTGCTGATTCGCCAGATGGAAGAAGCGCTCGGCCTGCGCCTGTTCGATCGCACGTCGCGTGCGTTGCGGCCGACGGCGGCCGCGCACGAAATTCTTCCGGCCGTCGAACGCATGCTGCGCGATCTCGAAACGATCCAGTCGAGCGCCAAAGAACTGACGGGGCGCGAGCGCGGCCAGTTGCGTTTCGCGGCCACGCCGTCGATCGCGGCGGCGATCGTGCCGAAGCTGCTGGCGGAATATCGCGCGCTCTATCCGAACATCGAGGTGTCGGTCGACGACGCCGCGCCCGATCGGCTGACCGCCTCGACGCTGACCGGCGACGTCGAATTCGGCATCGGCACGATCAGCGACCGGCTCGACGGCATCACGCTGCAATGCCTCGCGCGCGACCGGCTGTGCGCGATCTGCCGCAAGGATTCGGCGCTTGCGAAAAAGCGCCGCGTAAGCTGGAAGGATGCGTTGCAGTACCCATGGATCGGCATCCGTTCGACGAGCGGCATCCGCACGCTGATCGACGAAACGCTGTTTGCGCTCGGCACGCGCAAGCCGGTCGAATACGAGGTGTCGTATATGACGACCGGGCTTTCGATGGTGCAGGCGGGTCTCGGTATCGCGATCTTTCCGGGCATTCTGCTCGGCGCGTTTCCGCACCGCGATCTCGTCGCGCGCAAGCTCGAAGCGCCCGCCGTCACGCGCGACGTGAACCTGATCCGGCGTGCCGGGCATTCGCTCTCGCCGGCCGCCGAGTCGTTTATCGAGCTTTGGTACAAGCGCATCGGCAAGCCGGCCGAGGTGTAGCCGGGGCCTGTTTTTTTTGCGTGGGGCATGAAATACTGTATGAATATACAGTATGATGGAAAGACCGGCCGCGAGTGCAGGCGGCGCGCGCAGCGCACGAACGGACACGTGAAAACTCGCGCGGAAACCAGCGAAGGAACGAGGCAAGATGCCTGAACAACTGTGGCTGCCCGGACTCGAGGCGCCGCCCACGCCAACCGACGGACTTTTTTTCGCCGTCTTTCCCGACACCCATACGGCGGCCGGCATCGCGAAGTTCGCGCGGCAGGTCTGCGACGAGGCGCGCGTGCGCAGCAAGCCGCTCGCGGCGGGCCGCTTGCATGTCACCCTGCGTCATCTGGGGAATTTCGCGGGCGGCTTGCCGCCGGAATACGTCGACGTGGCGAAGCGGGCGGCTGGCGCGGTCAGCATGGCGCCGTTCACGGCCGAGTTCGACGCGCTCGAGAGCTTCGCGAAGAAGCCGCGGCCAGGCCCGGCGGTGCTGGTCGGCGAGGATGGCGTACAGGGGCTGCATAGGCTGCACGAGGTGCTCGGCGGGGCCTTGCGGAACGCTGGTATCGGGCCCAGTTTCGGGTCCGATACACACTTCGAGCCGCACGTGACGCTCGCCTATGGGATACCTTGGGCCGAGCGTCGCCCGGTCGAGCCAGCGGGCTGGAACGTGCGGGAATTTGCGCTGATCCACAGTTTGCTGGGGCGTACGCGGCACATCGTCCTCGCGCGCTGGCCGTTGACGGGAGAGCCTTGATGGAGAGTGAGCGGTTGGTCGGCGGCGGGGCTTCACCCGGGTTTCGCTCCTGGGGGCGGCAAATTCGCGCAATCCAGAAAAGCCACGAAGGCTACGAAGGCCACGGATCGGCGGCGGTTTTATGCCGGCGAGGCAGCCTGAACGCTCGTGCGCTCCCTGATAGAATGCACGGGCCGCAACGTAGTGGATTGCAGATGAAATTGCTTGATGCGCTTGTCGAACAGCGTATTGCCGCCGCCGCGCGCGGCGAGTTCGACGATTTGCCGGGTGCGGGAGCGCCGCTGCCTCTCGACGACGATGCACTGGTGCCGCAAGAGGTGCGCGTCGCCAACCGGATTCTGAAAAACGCGGGCTTCGTGCCGCCCGCTGTCGAACAGTTGCGCGCGTTACGCGACCTGCAAACGGAGCTCAATGCCGTGAGCGATCCGGCAACCCGTTGCCGTCTTCAGGCGCGCATGCTCGCACTTGATATGGCGCTCGAATCGCTGCGCGGCGGTCCGCTCGTTCTGCCGCGCGAATACTGCCGCCGGATCGCCGAACGTCTGTCGGAGCGTGCCGGCAATCCCGATCAAACCGGCGCGGGTTCACGGTGAGCGAGCCCTTCGTTCAAGCCGCTGCAGCGGATGCGTCGGGGCCGGCCGAGGGCTGTAGCGGGCCTGGTTGCGCGGGTGCCGAAAGCCGCCGCGCGAACGCGAACGCTGCCGAAGTCGCTGCACCATCTTCGCCGGCTGTCGGTGCCGAATCCGCTCGTGCTGACGTAGCCGGTACTGCCGTGGCGCCGGTGGCCGACGGCATCGCGGCCGCTTCCGCTACCGCCGTCGTCCCACCCGAGTCTCCCGAAATCCCCGTCGTTTCCGAACGCGACCTGCGTTTTATGGCGCTGGCCCAGGCCGCCGCCGAAGAAGCGCGCGCGGCGGGTGAAGTGCCGGTCGGCGCGGTCATCGTGCGTGGCGAGGAAGTGATCGCGAAGGGCTTCAACCATCCGATCGGCGCGCACGATCCTTCCGCGCATGCGGAAATGGTCGCGTTGCGCGCCGCTGCGCAGGCGCTCGAAAACTATCGCCTGCCGGGCTGCGAACTCTACGTGACGCTCGAACCTTGCCTGATGTGCGCCGGCGCGATCATGCACGCGCGCATCGCGCGGGTCGTGTTCGGCGCGCGCGATCCGAAAACCGGCGCGTGCGGCAGTGTCGTCGATGCGTTCGCGAATCCGCAACTGAACCACCACACGAGCGTGAGCGGCGGTGTGCTCGAAACCGAATGCGGCGAGGCGCTGAGTTCGTTTTTCGCGGAGCGGCGTCGCGCGAGCCGGGCGGCCCGCGCGGCGGCGCGAGGCGAGGTCGTTGGCATGGGCGAAGAGACGGGAAAAGCCACGACAGGAAGCGGGGAACAGGCAGCGGAAAAATCCACGGAAAAGACGGCTGACGCCAGCACGCAGGTTCCGGCCAATAGTGCAGCGACCACCAGCTTCGACACCGCGACCGACACCGACCGCCCCAGCAGCGAATCGCCCCCAACTCCGCCGCTCTAAAACGACAACCCGCAACGGGCCTTGCCATGATCGCTCATCGCACCATCGAACTGATTGCGCCGTCCGGGTATCCGCATGATCCGGAAGGCTTGCATCGCGCGTTGCATCGCTTGCGCGCGCAGGGGCATCGGGTCGAGGGCGAAGCGGCGGCGATGCGCCGTTATCAGCGTTTTGCCGGCACCGACGGCGAGCGCGCGGCCGATCTGAACCGGCTCGCCGATCCGTCGCGCGCATTGCCTGACGTCGTGCTCGCCGTGCGCGGCGGCTACGGCGCGGTGCGCATCCTGCATGGCCTCGACTATGAAGGGCTGCGGCGGCGGCTCGTCGATCAGCCGGTCGCGCTGGTCGGCCATAGCGACTTCACCGCGATCCAGCTTGCGCTGCTCGCGCGCGCCGGCGTGAAGACCTTCGGCGGCCCGATGCTGATGAGCGATTTCGGCGCGGAAGAGCTGAGCGAATTCACGATGCGGCATTTCTGGTCGGCGTTGACGAAGCCGTCCATGACCGTGACGGGCAACACGCCGCAAGCGCAGACGGTCGACGTGTCGGGCATGCTGTGGGGCGGCAATCTGGCGGTGCTGGCGTCGCTGGTCGGCACGCCGTACATGCCGCCGGTGCAAGGCGGCATCCTGTTTCTCGAGGACGTCAACGAGCAGCCGTTCCGCATCGAGCGGATGATCTATCAACTGCATCTGGCCGGCATTCTCGCGCAGCAGCAGGCACTCGTGCTCGGCGATTTCTCGGGCGGCAAGACCTACGAGTACGACAACGGCTACGACCTGCACGCGATGATCGAGCAGGTGAGGGCGTTGATCGGCATTCCGGTCGTCACGGGGCTGCAGTTCGGCCATATCCGCAACATGCTGACGCTGCCGGTCGGCGCGGACGCGCATCTCGTCGCCAACGCGCACGGTTTCAGGTTGACGTTGTCGGGTTATCCCTGCCTGGCCTGAGGCCGGAGGGCTGAACGGGGCGCATAGAGCAGGACGCAGACGGGCAGGAGCGGGCGGGAGGAAGCAGAGACGTGAAGACGTTAAAGACGTAAGCGGGCAGCGCTGGCCTGCTTTCTTTTCATCATCAAAACGCAACTAACCGACAGTGCCTGGGGCTCCCCACATTACGGCATCCTGAGCGTCGATCACAACCCCATCGCACCCCCGCCATCCACGGGTAAACGCTAAAACCGCGGCCCCGCACATACATTCCGTGTAACACGCACTATCTGCCCATGTGTATGGGCGCACCCGGACGTTTTCGCTACACTGGGTCAACTCGGCGAGCCGGCATGAATCCCATACCGGCCCGCGCATTGCCCGAGCCTCACATGCATTTTTCGTCCCGTTACCACGCATTCGTCAGCCCATGCCACTCGACCCGAACTACCCACGCGATCTGATCGGCTACGGCCGCCACCCGGTCCACGCGAACTGGCCGGGACGCGCGCGGGTCGCGGTGCAATTCGTGCTCAATTACGAAGAGGGCGGCGAGAACTGCGTGCTGCACGGCGACCCCGCATCCGAGCAGTTCCTCTCGGAGATCGTCGGCGCGGCGGCGTATCCGGCGCGTCATATGAGCATGGAGTCGATCTACGAATACGGCTCGCGCGCGGGCGTGTGGCGCATCCTGCGCGAATTCGAAAAGCGCGGCCTGCCGCTCACGGTGTTCGGCGTCGGCATGGCGATCGAACGGCATCCCGAGCTCGCGCGCGCATTTGTCGAACTCGGTCATGAGATCGCCTGCCACGGGTATCGCTGGATTCACTATCAGGACATGTCGCCGGAGAAGGAGGCCGAGCACATGCGCCTCGGCATGGCAGCGATCGAGCGTGTCACGGGCACGCGGCCGCTTGGCTGGTACACCGGGCGCGACAGCCCGAACACGCATCGGCTCGTCGCCGAATACGGCGGCTTCCTGTACGACTCGGATTACTACGGCGACGACCTGCCGTTCTGGATGGACGTCGAGGTGACGGGCGGCCGGCAGGTGCCGCAACTGATCGTGCCGTACACGCTCGATACCAACGACATGCGCTTTGCGACGCCGCAAGGCTTCAATACCGCCGATCATTTCTTCACCTATCTGCGCGACGCATTCGACGTGCTCTACGCAGAAGGCGCCGAAGCGCCGAAGATGCTGTCGATCGGCATGCACTGCCGGCTGCTCGGGCGGCCGGGGCGGTTTCGCGCGCTGCAGCGCTTTCTCGATCACATCGAACAGCACGAGCGCGTGTGGGTCGCGCGGCGCGTCGACATCGCGCGGCACTGGCACGAACATCATCCTTACCAACCAGACAACCGCGAGGCAGCGGCATGAAGGCGATGCAATACACCCTGGACCAACTCAACAGCCTCTCTACCGACGCGTTCGTCGCGGCGCTGTCGGGCATCTTCGAGCACTCGCCGTGGGTCGCGGAAATCGCGGCGCGCGAGCGGCCGTTTGCGAGCATCGACGCGTTGCATCACCGGATGTCGAAGATCGTCGAGACGGCCGGCGAAGCCAGTCAACTCGCGCTCATCAACGCGCACCCGGAACTGGCCGGCAAGGCCGCCGTGCGCGGCGAGCTGACCGCCGAATCGACGCGCGAGCAGAGCGGCGCGGGGCTTGCACAATGCACGCAGGCGGAGTTCGACAAGCTGCATGCGTTGAATCATGCGTATCGCGAGAAATTCGGCTTCCCGTTTATTCTCGCGGTGCGTGGCTACGACCGTCACGGCATCATCGCGAACTTCGAGTCGCGCGTGAACAACAGCCGCGCCGACGAAATGCGCGCGAGCCTCGATCAGATCTATCGCATCGCACGTTTCCGGCTCGACGACCTGATCGACGCGTGACGTCATCGCGCCCGGCAGGCGGGCGTGCCCGGTCATCCGGCGCAGGCCGCGAACCGTAACGTTTTTTTCCGCACCCATACCAATCGATATCAAGGACGACAAAGATGGCACTTCCGATTCTCGATCCCAACGCACCGGAATTCACGCGCCGTTACGTGAACCTGGCGGACCCGCGTCTGGGCGCGCAGGCGCTCGCGGCCAGCGACGAATTTTTCGCGCCGAAGGACCGCATGCTGAATCCGGAGCCGGCCGTCTTCATTCCGGGCAAGTACGACGACAACGGCAAGTGGATGGACGGCTGGGAAACGCGCCGCAAGCGCACGACCGGCTACGACTGGTGCGTCGTCAAGCTCGCGCGGCCGGGCGTCATCAAGGGGCTCGACCTCGACACGAGCCACTTCACCGGCAACTTCCCGCCGGCGGCGTCGGTGGAAGCGGCGCGCGTCGTGGATGGCGCGCCGAACCAGGCGACGCAATGGACCGAGATCGTGCCGTCGACTACCTTGCAGGGCAATAGCCACCACTACCTCGACGTCAGCGACGCGAACGCGTACACGCATCTGCGCGTGAACATCTATCCGGACGGCGGCATCGCGCGTCTGCGTGTGTACGGTCAGCCGCAGGTCGACTGGGCCGGCGCGAGCCGCACCGAGCAGTTCGATCTCGCCGCGATGGAAAACGGCGCGTATCTGGTCGGCGCGAACAACCAGCACTTCGGCGCGGCCTCGACGATCATGATGCCGGGCCGCGGCGTCAACATGGGCGACGGCTGGGAAACGCGCCGTCGCCGCGAGCCGGGCAACGACTGGGCGATCGTCGCGCTCGCGCAGCCGGGCGTGATCCGCAAGATCGAAGTCGACACCGCGCACTTCAAGGGCAACTATCCGGATCGCTGCTCGATCCAGGCCGCGTACGTGAAGGGCGGCACCGACAGCTCGCTCGTCACGCAGGCGATGTTCTGGCCGGTGCTGCTCGGCGAACAGAAGCTGCAGATGGACAAGCAGCATTTCTTCGAAAGCGAGATCGCGGCGCTCGGGCCGGTCACGCACGTGCGCTTCAATATCTATCCGGACGGCGGCGTGTCGCGTCTGCGTCTGTGGGGTACGCTCGAATGAAAACGCTCGCCATCGAACCGCTGACGAAGGACGCCTTCGCCGCATTCGGCGACGTGATCGAACTCGAAGGCGCAAGGCAGATTCCGATCAACCTCGGCACGACGATCCGCTATCACGATCTCGCGAAAGTGGACGTGAGCGACGAGAACGGCCGCACGCTCGTCAATCTGTTTCGTGGTCAGCCGCGCACGCTGCCGTTCGA
This sequence comes from Paraburkholderia sp. Ac-20336, assembly GCF_017105025.1. Taxonomy (NCBI): domain Bacteria; kingdom Pseudomonadati; phylum Pseudomonadota; class Betaproteobacteria; order Burkholderiales; family Burkholderiaceae; genus Paraburkholderia; species Paraburkholderia sp. Ac-20336. The sequence goes on from NZ_JAAGPS010000064.1 coordinate 13,804, forward strand.
GGTGAAGATGCTCGAGCGTCATCCGCTCGGCAGCCAGGCGTTCGTGCCGCTCAACGACAAGCCGTATCTGGTCGTCGTCGCGCCTGTGGGCGAACTCGACCCGGCGCGGATTCGCGCGTTCGTGACGAGCGGCTGGCAGGGTGTCAACTACGCGAAGGGCGTGTGGCACCATCCGCTGATCGCGTTGGGCGAGGTGAGCGACTTTATCGTTGTCGATCGCGGCGGGGACGGGCTCAATCTCAACGAGCAGGATCTCGACGAGCCGCTGTGGCTGACCGAGGATGCGTTGAGCGCGGTGGCGGTTTGATGGCAAGACGACTGCCGGGGAGCCGGTAGCGTGCCGGTTTGAAGGGGAAGCCCGCGACGTAGGGTATGTCGCGGGCTTTTTTATGGGGGCGGTGGTTGGCGAGACGAAAACGCTGGCTTCAAAGGTTGCATGAAGGTTTGCATTCAGGCTTGCATCAAGGGCCGCGTCAACGTCGACGCCAGCGTGCGCGCTCAGCTTCGCCTGCCAAGCAGCGGCGAATGTCCGATCACCTCTCTTGTCCGTTCGGGCGGCTCGGGCGCCGAAAATCCCGCTGCTTCGATTGCCGGCTTGAGCCCCTTGAATTGCAGGCTTTTCTTCGAGGAGCGCAACGAGGCCATGCCGTCGTCCCACGCATGCAGCATCTGCTTGGCGAGCGCGCGCCACTGCGGTTCGTTGCGGGCCGCTTCGATCAGTTCATGGCCGACGTCGACCGCCGAGTCGCATAACGCCTCGACCATCTGCGCATATTGACGCGGCGCGATACCCATACGGGTGTTGAAAAAGCGCTCCAGTGTCTTGCCGGCTGCCCAGGTCTTGCGGCCGTCAACGGCCAGGCCCGGCGGATTGGCTGCGAAGCGCGGATATGCCTGCGTCGTTACGACGTCGTAGACAGGCGTGAACGCGACATCGTCAATCGAGGTATAGAACAGCGCGACATTCTTGGTGTGGCAGTCCGCATTGCGCACGACGTAGTTCGTCAGCAGATGCCAGCCAAGCTGCTGAAGTTGCGCGCGCATGGCGTCGCGATCGAGCAGATAGGCGCGCGCGGCGTTGAGCAGCTTTTCGCTGGTCGAATTGTATTTTTCGTGCGGCGGCAAGCCGAGCAGGCCGCACATGTCTTCCACGCCATATGCCGGAAATCCCTGCGCATCGACGTCGAAGCGTTCGACGATCAGCGCGCGGCCATCGTCCGACATCCGCGTGCGCGCAACCGGCGCAACGCCGAGCCTCTCCAGCACGCGCATCGAATAGAACTCGTTGAAACCGAGAAACGGCGTGTTGTCGTCCGAACCCTTGACGATGTGGCGGCTCGTTCGAAGCGTGGGTTTGCCGAGCGGCAACAGCGTGGGCGCAACGGGCGGCGTCGCTTCCGGTGCGATGAACTTCGGCACGACGCCCGAGATGGCGGCCCGCGCGTATTCGCGGACGAGCTGCGCAAAATGTTCGGCGGAGTTGTCGCCGTGCAGGATGTCCTCGACGTCGAGCGCCTGGAGTTCGGTGCCCGGCGCGACCCCTTCGGGCGTGACCGTGACCCGGCCAATCCCCATCGAGCCCACGACGGCAAGCAGCGAGAGATCGGTGCCGTCGAGCAGCGGCCCGAACTGCTCGCGGATCAGATTCAGCAGATAGCCCTCGGGCAGGTTCTGCCGGAAAAACGGATGCAGGTCACGCGGCCAGCGCCAGGCCTCTTCGCGCACCGGCATCGTCAGGCTGATGAAGTCGGCCGCGCTCGCGTCGCCGTTGTATTTGAGCACATAGTCGTCGCGTTCGCGAAACAGCGTGGCGACGTTTTTGCCGAGTACCTGGACGTCGAGCTTCATGGCTGCGCGTCCGGGCTGCGCTGTTCCGCGAGGATGTCTTCGAGCGTGCGGCCGTGTCCGTGAGCGACGAACTTGAGGTCGTAGCCGGCGGCTTCGAGCAGGCGCACGAGCACGGACACGCTCATGTCGTTTTTGGCGAGCGTTTCCATACGTGCGACGGTCGTGCGGGCAACACCCGCGCGGCGCGCGAGTTCTTCCTGCGACAGGTTGCTGTTGCGCCGCACGGTTTTGAGCATCTCGGAGACATCGGCGAGGTGGGTCATTTGTAGCCTCAGGGCATCAAATTCGGCGAATTCAGCTTGAATTGTAGCCCAGGAGACACAGAAATACGATTTATTTTTGTGCCTCTTGGGCTACATTTTTCCCGTTTTCGATGCTTTTTGTAGCCTCAGGGCATCAACTCAGGGCGTCAAAGTGCTATATCGATTCTGCCGACCACACACGCCACCATCGCCAAACGACCGCGGGCTTGCCGCTCCCGCGACAAGCCCGCTTTACATTGCAGCCTCGACTTCGGTGCCGGATCGCTCGCCCGGCACCCACCCTTACTTCGCCGCGCCTCCCTCGAACCACGCCGCGATCTTCATCCGTTCCTCATCGGTCATGTGCGTGACGTTGCCGAGCGGCATCGCCTTCAGCGCGACCGCCTGCTGATAGATGCGCTGCGCGTTCTGCGAGATTTCGTCGGGCGTATCCATCATCACGCCGGCCGGTGCGCTGCCCATCATCGTCGGATGGGCGGAGTGGCAGGCCACGCAGCGCTGCTGCAGCACCGGCGCGATGTCGGCGACCTTCAGCGTCGGCGCGTTGGCGGCCTGCGCCTGCGGCACCACCGGGCGCGGCATGGTCCACGCGAGCGCGACGCACATCAGCGCGACGCCGACGAGCGGCAGATACCACAGCACCTGGCCGCGATGGCGCATCACGAAGAACTGGCGGATCAGCGCGCCGGCCAGCATGATGACGACGAGCACGGCCCAGTTGTACGGATGCGTGTAGGTCATCGCGTAGTGGTTCGACAGCATCGCGAACACGACCGGCAGCGTGAAATACGTGTTGTGCACCGAGCGCTGCTTGCCGCGCTTGCCGTAGATCGGGTTCGGCGTGTCGCCCTTGAGCATCGCGTCGACCATCTTGCGCTGGCCCGGAATGATCACGAAGAACACGTTGGCCGACATGATCGTCGCGAGCATCGCGCCCATGATCAGATACGCCGCGCGACCCGCGAAGATATGGCAGGCGAGGTACGCCGCGATCAGCACGTAGGCGCCGACGCAGATGCCGAGCAGCCTGTCGCGTGTGCCGAGAATGCGGCACAGCGAGTCGTAGACGATCCAGCCGGCCGCGAGGAAGCCGATTGCCGAGGCGACCGCGACCACCGGCCCCATGTCGAGCACGTTCTTGTCGATCAGGTAAGTGCTCGGCGAGAACAGATACAGCACGGTAAAGAGACCGAAGCCCGACATCCACGTCGTGTACGACGGCCACTTCGACCAGTGCAGGTCTTCCGGCATTTCGGGCGGCGCGACCGTGTACTTCTGCATGTTGTAGAAACCGCCGCCATGCACGTGCCACAACTCGCCGAACACGCCGCGGCGGCGCTGGTTCGGATCGGTCGGTGGTTTCAGGCTGTTGTCGAGCGCGACGAAATAGAACGATTCGCCGATCCACGCAATCGCGGCGATGACGTGGAACCAGCGAATCGCGAGGTTCAGCCAGTCGGTGATAAAGCCTTCCATGAAACTCCTCCACTTCTGATTCGTTGTGCGCGCGATGACGTTCGACGTTGCCGGTCATCGCGCCGGCTGCGGGGTAAAAGACGCAGCACGGGTTTTTATGGGTATCGCGGGGCGTGCGGCCCATCGCGTTGCGCGCAGGTTCGCCGGTCGTCGCTCGTGTCTCCTCCGCGGGACCGGCGAGCATCCGCGCAATGCGTTCGGGCGCGGCTCTCGCGTACGCGGCCTGGTTGCTCCGTGGCCTGGTGCCCGTGGCCTAGCTGCCCCGATACGTGCTGTAAGCCCACGGCGACACGAGCAGCGGCACGTGATAGTGCGCGCCCGTATCGGCGACACCGAAGCGCAGCACCACGCGATCGACGAAGCGCGGCTCGGGCAGCTGCGTGCCGAGCGACGCGAAGTAGTCGCCGGCGCCGAACACGAGTTCGTATTCGCCCGCGACGAGCGCATCGCCTTCGAGCAGCGGCTCGTCGCAACGGCCATCGTGATTCGTGAGGGTGGTTTTGAGCACGCGGCGCGTGTCGCCCGCGAGCGCGAAGAGTTCGACCTTGATGCCCGCGCCGGGACGGCCGTTCGCGGTGTCGAGCACGTGGGTAGTGAGCTTGCCCATTCGCAATTGTCCTTGTGTGAATGCGAGGTGTCGGTGGCGGCCCGATCCATTAACGTTAGCGGCGGATCGAGGCTCCACGTCAGTGGCTACATACCCGTCGGCGAACTGAAGCGAGCGCCGTGGAAGTCATTGTAGAAAGGATGCGCCGTCCCGCGCGCGAGCGATAGGAAAGATAATAGCTGGCGCATGACGGACAGCCTTCTGAAAGCCCGCGCGCGCCGCTTTCCGGCCTGTTTTACGTTCATTTGCTCGCCGGATCATCGTAGCGCGGACAAAAAACGGACCACTATATCGGCGGCGTGAATCCGGGTATCGCAACGGCGCGAGTTGCGGCCGTTATTTTGGCCACGCAAGGTTCACGTTATGCGCGGCGCGCGATGAACCGATAGTTCAAGGTTCAACGCCGAGGTTCAAACCCGCGCAACTCCCGAAGACGGCGTGACACGCTGGGTAACCGGGCCAACGGCGTTCGACGGAACGCGGCGGCGCGGTTCGCGTGCCGCCGCATCGCGTTCGAACGACTTTGCACGACAGCACCGAAAGCACAAAGGCGGAGAAAACGAATGACGATGGAACCGGCAGCAGCCACGAATACGCCATCCAGCGAGGCAACATCCCAGACGGCGACGGCGGGCAAACCGAAAAAAACGCTGCTCGTGAAGCACGCGGATGTACTCGTCACGATGGACGGCGAGCGGCGCGAGTTGCGCGACGGCGGCCTGTATATCGAGGACAACCGCATCGTCGCGGTCGGCCCGACAGCGCAATTGCCGCATACGGCCGACGAGGTGCTCGACATGCGCGGCCATCTCGTGATTCCGGGCCTCGTCAACACGCATCACCACATGTACCAGAGCCTCACGCGCGCGATTCCGGCCGCGCAGAACGCCGAACTGTTCGGCTGGCTCACGAATCTCTACAAGGTGTGGGCGAACCTCACGCCCGAAATGATCGAAGTCTCGACGCTAACTGCGATGGCCGAACTGCTGCTGTCCGGCTGCACGACGTCGAGCGACCATCTGTACATCTACCCGAACGGCAGCCGTCTCGACGACAGCATCGCCGCTGCGCGCCGCATCGGCATGCGCTTTCATGCGGCGCGCGGCAGCATGAGCGTGGGCCAGAAAGAGGGCGGCTTGCCGCCCGATTCGGTGGTCGAGCGCGAGGCGGACATCCTGAAGGACACGCAGCGTCTGATCGAGACGTATCACGACGAAGGGCGTTACGCGATGCTGCGCGTCGTGGTCGCGCCGTGCTCGCCGTTTTCGGTGAGCCGCGATCTGATGCGCGAATCGGCGCTGCTCGCGCGCGAGTACGGCGTGTCGATGCACACGCATCTTGCCGAGAACGTCAACGACGTCGAGTACAGCCGCGAGAAGTTCGGCATGACGCCGGCCGAGTATGCGCACGATCTCGGCTGGGTCGGCCGCGACGTCTGGCATGCGCACTGCGTGCAACTCGACGACGCCGGCATCGAGCTGTTCGCGCGCACCGGCACCGGCGTCGCGCATTGTCCTTGTTCGAACATGCGGCTCGCGTCGGGCATCGCGCGCGTGCGGCGCATGCGCTCGGCGGGGGTGCCGGTCGGGCTCGGCGTCGACGGCTCGGCTTCGAACGACGGCGCGCAGATGGTCGCCGAGGTGCGCCAGGCGCTGCTGCTGCAGCGCGTCGGTTTCGGCCCCGATGCGATGAGCGCGCGCGATGCGCTCGAAATCGCCACGCTCGGCGGCGCGCGCGTGCTGAACCGCGACGACATCGGCGCGCTCGCTCCCGGCATGGCGGCGGATTTCATCGCGTTCGATCTGCGTCAGCCGCTGTTTGCGGGCGCGCTGCACGATCCGGTGGCGGCGCTCGTGTTTTGCGCGCCGTCGCAGGTGAGCCATAGCGTGATCGACGGCCAGGTGGTCGTGCGGGATGGACGCTTGACGACGCTCGACCTCGGGCCGGTCATCGAGCGGCATAACGGGCTGGCGCGGGTGCTGTATGAGGCGGCGGTGTAGGGCCCTGCTAACGCGCTGATTAGCGGACTAAACAGCGGGCTGAATAGCAGGCCGACCAGCAGGCTGACCAGCGGGGGCCGACGGGCAGCGAGAAGAGGGCCGGCGAAAGACAGGCAGGGGACGGGCCAAAGACCTCGCCCCCCGGGGCAGCCTCAAGGCTTGTCGATCAACGTCTTCGTCGCCTCGGCGACGAGCCCGCGCAGCCAGCGCACTTCGTCGGAGTAATGCACGCGCTCGTGCCACAGCTGGTAGTACTGCATCGGCGGAAAATCGAGCGGCGCGGGCACCACGGTCAGCGGCAGGAACTTCGCGTAGTAGTCGGCAAAGAGGCGCGTGGTCGTGAAGATCAGGTCGGACTTGATCAGCACGTACGGCGCCAGATTGAAGTACGGCAGCGTGACGACCACGTGGCGCTTTAAGCGCTCGCGCGCGAGGTGCACGTCGATCGCGCCGCGCTGGCCGACCGAATACGGCGTCGGCGCGAGATGCGGCGCGTTCAGGTACTGGTCGAGCGTAAGCCCGCCGCGTTTGGCGAACGGATGCGTGTTGCTCATCAGGCAAACGATCTGATCGACGAACAGGTTCGACAGATGCAACTGCTCGGGCGGCTCCGGCCAGTTGCCGACCACGATGTCGAGCTTGCCGTCTTCGAGCGCGAGTTCGTAGTCGAACGCGGGACCGAGCGAATGGAATTCGAGCGTCGCGTTCGGCGCGGCCTGGCGAAAGCGTTCGACGACGGTCGGCACGAACAGCACGTTCAGGTAGTCGGGGCAGCCGATCCGGTAGCAGCGGATCGAGGTGGCCGGGTCGAAGTTGTGCTGCTGGAACTTGATGCGCTCGATTTCGCGCAGCGCGTTCTGCACCGGTTCGAGCAGGCGCAGGCCGTATTCGGTCGGCACCATGCCGGACTTGCCGCGTACCAGCAGCGGGTCGCCGGTGATGTCGCGCAGACGGCGCAGCGCGGCGCTGATCGCCGGCTGCGATTGATTGAGTTTGACGGCGGCGCGCGTGACGCTGCGCTCCATCAACAGCGTGTGCAGGACCCGCAGCAGGTACGTGTCGATCGCCTCGCGTTGCTGACTCATGGATTCTCCGAAATATATGTGCTGGCTGATCGAATGGGCGTGTGGGTATAAGCGTTTTAATATGGACGAAACATGCCGTCAAGGGTGGCATACCCGCAGAGGTCGCAGTGGCGCGGGTTTGCGGGAATTTTGGCGGCTCGACTGAGTAGGGCGAATTAGGTATCGTCATCCGATTATGGTGACGGATCGTTCGCGGGCACGCTGGACGAACCCGCGCGGAAACCGGCAGTCACTGACGCACGACGCAATCACATGAGCGACTTTCCCTCTGGCGGCAACGCCGCCGCGCAGCCGGGGCCGGGTTCATCGAACACGGGCACCACGGCGCCACGGCTGATGCTCACGGGCATCACCAAGCAATATCCGTCCGTGCGCGCCAACGACGACGTCACGCTCGTCGTCGCGCCGGGCGAAATCCACGCGGTGCTCGGCGAGAACGGCGCGGGCAAGAGCACGCTGATGAAGATCATCTACGGCGCGGTGCGGCCCGACGCCGGCGAGATTCGCTGGGAAGGCGAGACGGTCGAGATCGCGAATCCGGCGGCCGCGCGCAAGCTCGGCGTCGGCATGGTGTTCCAGCACTTCTCGCTGTTCGAGACGCTGACGGTCGGCGAAAACATCGCGCTCGCGCTCGACGAACCATTCGACCTGAAGACCTTGTCGAAGCGCATTCGCGAGGTGTCGGCCGACTATGGCCTCGACATCGATCCGCAGCGTCACGTGCACAGCCTCACGGTCGGCGAGCGGCAGCGCGTCGAAATCGTGCGCTGTCTGCTGCAGAAGCCGCGGCTGCTGATCATGGACGAACCGACTTCGGTGCTGACGCCGCAGGCGGTCCGCAAGCTCTTCGCGACGCTGCGCCGGCTCGCGGCCGAGGGTTGCAGCATTCTCTACATCAGCCACAAGCTCGACGAAATCCAGGCGTTGTGCGACACCGCGACCGTCATGCGCGGCGGCCGCGTGACCGGTCACGTCAAGCCGAAGCACGAGACGCACGCATCGCTCGCGCAACTGATGGTCGGCCATTCGCTGCCCGATTACACGCGGCGCGAGCACCAGCCGGGTGCGGTGCTGCTCGACGTGAAGCGGCTGTCGGTGGCAAGCGACGACCCGTTCGGCACGTCGCTGCATGAGGTGTCGTTCAGCGTGCATGCGGGCGAGATCTTCGGCATTGCGGGCGTGTCGGGCAACGGGCAGGCGGAATTGCTGGCGGCGCTATCGGGTGAAAAACGCGCCGAAAAACGCAGCATGCCGGCCGATGCGATCACGATCTGCGGCAAGCCCACCGCGCGTCTCGGCGCGGGCGGCCGGCGCGCGCTCGGCTTCGGCTTCGTGCCGGAAGAGCGTCTCGGCCGCGGCGCGGTGCCGTCGATGAGTCTCGCGGACAACGCCTTGCTCACCGCGCATCGCCAGCAGATGGTGAGCTCGGGCTGGATTCGCGCGGGCGCGATACGCGCGTTCGCGAAGCGCTGCATCGATGCATTCGACGTGCGCTGCGGCGGCCCGGACGCGCTCGCGCAGAGTCTGTCGGGCGGCAATCTGCAGAAGTACATCATGGGCCGCGAGATCCTGCAGGCGCCGAAGGTGCTCGTGGTCGCGCAGCCGACATGGGGTGTCGATGTCGGCGCGGCGGCGTTTATCCGTCAGCAACTGCTCGATCTGTCGGCGCGCGGCGTCGCGATTCTCGTGATCTCCGAAGAGCTGGAAGAGCTGGTCGATATCTGCGATCGCCTCGCGGTGCTCGCGGGCGGCCGGCTCTCGCCGGTGCGTGCGACCGGCGCGACCCATGCCGAGGAAATCGGCCGCTGGATGGCGGGGCTGTTCGGCGACCGCGAGGGCGCGGCGGACCAGCCGGCGCATGCGTGACTCACCGAACCGAACCCGAACCATTACACGCTATTCATGACGCTTCCTTATCGACTCGAAGCCCGCACGGCGCCCTCGCGCGCGATGCAGCTTGCCGTGCCGCTGATCGCCGCGTTGCTGACGCTCGCGATCGGCTTCCTGATCTTCGGCCTCGTCGGCCGCGACCCGTTGCAGGCGATGCACGCGTTCTTCATCGAGCCGCTCTCCAGCATCAACGGCTGGTCGGAACTGCTGCTGAAGGCGTCGCCGCTGTGCCTGATCGGCCTCGGTCTCGCGATCGGTTATCGCGCGAATGTCTGGAACATCGGCGCCGAAGGGCAGATGCTGCTCGGCGGCATTGCCGCGAGCGGCGTCGCGATCTATTTCGATCAGGCAAGCGGCAGGTGGATTCTGCCGACGATGATGCTCGCCGGCGTGCTCGGCGGCATGACGTGGGCCGCGATTCCGGCGTTCCTGAAGAGCCGCTTCAACACCAACGAGATTCTCGTGAGCCTGATGCTCACCTACGTCGCGACGCAACTGCTGATCTATCTCGTGAGCGGCCCGTGGCGCGATCCGCAGGGCATGAATTTTCCGCTGTCGGAAATGTTCGGCGGCGACGCGCTCTATCCGACGCTCTATGGCGACTGGCACTGGACATGGCTGCGCGGCACGCGCCTCAACGCCTCGGTCTTCCTCACGCTGATCGCGATTCCGCTCGCATGGCTTTTCATGCGCAAGAGCTTCGCGGGCTACCGGATGAACGTCGGCGGACTCGCGCCGCTCGCCGCGCGCTATGCCGGTTTCTCCGACACGAAGACCGTCTGGACCTCGCTGCTCATCAGCGGCGGTCTCGCGGGGCTCGCCGGCATGGGCGAGATCGCCGGTCCGATCGGCCAGTTGCAGGCGACCTGGTCGCCGGGCTACGGCTTCACCGCGATCATCGTCGTCTTCGTCGGGCGCCTGCATCCGCTCGGCATCGTGCTCGCGAGTCTGCTGATGGCGCTGCTCTATCTCGGCGGCGAAGCGGTGCAGACCTCGATGCAACTGCCGCAGGCGCTCTCGGGCGTGTTCCAGGGGCTACTGCTGTTCTGCCTGCTCGGCGCCGATCTGTTCGTGAACTACCGTGTGCGGCGCCGCTCGGCGGCCGTCGCGGCCCGCTAATCCGCTGATCCGTTTCTTGTCAGCTTCTTATCCATTTCTTATCCGCTCATCCGCCGCTTATGGATATCCAGCAAGCCAGCGCGCTCACGTCGAGCGCCGTCACCGCGTCGATCCCGCTGATGTTCGCGGGCGCGGGCGAACTCGTCGCCGAGAAGTCGGGCGTGCTCAACCTCGGCGTCGAGGGGATGATGCTGATGGGCGCCGTGAGCGGCTACGCGGTCACGGCGCTCACGGGCAGCCCGTGGCTCGGCGTGCTCGCCGCGATCGGCGCCGGTCTCGCGATGTCGCTGCTGTTCGCGTTCCTCACGCTGACGATGCTCGCCAACCAGGTCGCGACCGGCCTGTCGCTGACGATCTTCGGCATCGGCCTGTCGGCCTATGTCGGCAAGCCGTACACGTCGACCGCCGTGCGCGCGACGATCGACACGTGGACCATTCCCGGCCTCTCGAAGATTCCGGTGCTCGGCCTGGCGCTGTTTACGCTCACGCCGCTCGATTACCTCGCATTCCTGATGTTTGCCGCGATCGGCTGGTTCCTGTATCGCACGCGTGCCGGGCTCGTGCTGCGCTCGGTCGGCGAATCGCCGCAGGTCGCGCACTCGGTCGGCTTTCCGGTGGTCGGCGTGCGCTATGGCGCGGTGGCCTTCGGCGGCGGCATGGCGGGGCTCGCCGGCGGCTACTATTCGATCGTCAATCTGCACCTGTGGCAGGAGAGTCTGACCTCGGGGCGCGGCTGGATCGCGCTCGCGCTCGTCGTGTTCGCGACGTGGCGCCCCGGGCGTCTCCTGATCGGCGCGCTGCTGTTCGGCGCGGTCACGGGCCTGCAGTTCTATGCGCAGGCGATCGGCGTGCCGGTGCCGACGCAGTTCCTCGCGATGCTGCCGTACGTCGCGACGATCGTCGTACTCGCGCTGATCTCGCGCAATCCGAACACGATCCGTCTGAATGCGCCCGCATCGCTCGGCAAGCCGTTTTTCTCGGCGGGCTGAGCGGGCCGGCGTTTTTGGCGATTCGCGCTTCATCATCGGCTCATTGCCATTCGCGCTTCACAGTCCGTTCATCGCAGTCCGCGCTTCACGTTTCGCTCATCACAGTCCGCGCTGCACATTCCGCGCTGCACATTCCGGTTAACACGACAGGGGAACCACATGAAGAGAAGAAATCTGCTGACCGCTTTCGCCTCGTGCGCGGCTTCGCTCGCACTCGCCGCGCCGCTCGCGCAAACCGCGCAGGCCGCCGATGTGCCGGGCGTCGCCTTCGTCTATATCGGCAATCCGGGCGATGCCGGCTGGACCTTCGCGCACGACCAGGGCTCGCGCGAAGTCGAGGCGAAGTTCGGCAACAAGATCAAAATCACGCGCGTCGAGAACGTGCCGGAATCGGCCGACTCGGAGCGTGTGTTCCGCGATCTCGCGAACAAGGGCAACAAGATCATCTTCGGCACGAGCTTCGGCTTCCAGGACTTCCAGCTGAAGGTGGCGAAGGACTTCCCGGACGCCGTGTTCCTGCACGCGACCGGCTACAAGAAAGCGCCGAACTTCGGCACCTACGACGTGCGCATGTACCAGGGCGCCTATCTGGCCGGCGTCGCCGCGGGCTACGTGACGAAGAGCAACACGCTCGGCTTCGTCGCGTCGGTGCCGATTCCGGAAGTCGTGCGCAACATCAACGCGTTCACGCTCGGCGCGCGCTCGGTGAATCCGAAGGTGCATACGAAGGTGATCTGGATCAACAGCTGGTTCGATCCGGGCAAGGAAAAGCAGGCCGCCGAAACGCTGATCGGCCAGGGCGCCGACGTGCTGCTGCAGAACACCGATTCGAGCGCGACGCTCGCGACCGCGTCGGAGAAACACGTGCATGCGTTCGGCTGGGATTCGGACATGAAGAAGTTCGGTCCTGACGCGCACCTCGGCTCGGTGGTCGCGCACTGGGGCGTGTACTACAACGCGGTGATCCAGCAGGTGCTCGACGGCAAGTGGAAGAACGATCCGGTGTGGTGGGGCCTGCCGCAGAAGGCGGTCAATCTCGAAGACCTGAACACGTCGGCGATTTCGGCCGATGCGCAGAAACAGGTGGCGGCGAAACGCGAGGAACTCGCGAGCGGCAAGCGCGACGTGTTCACGGGGCCGATCAAGGATCAGTCGGGGGCGGTGAAGATTCCGGACGGCAAGACGCTGACCGATCCGGAATTGCAGCGCCTGAACTGGTATGTCGAGGGGGTGGACGGGTCGTTGCCGAAGTGAGGCGCGGCAGGGCGGCCGGGGCGTGTCGCCTCGGGCCGGTTCGCAGTGCCCGGCGGGTATCGGCATCGGCCGGTGAACGCTGGCACGTTGTAGCCGCAGCCGGTTCTTGAGCGGCTCGTCTGCGACATCTGCTGCGGCAAGCCGGGCCGGTTTCACGAAAACGCTGCGAAAAAGCTGCGTCCGCCTCAGCCCGGGTGCAGCTTTTTTCTACCGCCGATTCCGCGACGTCGCAGTACCGGAGACTGCCGCCGCGTCACGACACTGCAACGCCGCTGCTCAATCCTGCTTTCAGTCGTCGATACGCAGGCCTACCTTGAGCGTTACCTGCCAGTACGCGACCTTGCCGTCCTGGATCTGCCCGCGCGTTTCCGTCACTTCGAACCAGTGCAGATTACGCAGCGTTTTCGACGCTTTGGCGATGGCGGTGCTGATGGCGTCGTCGATCGATTTCGTCGACGAGCCGGTCAGTTCGATCTTCTTGTAAACGTGCTCTGACATGGATGTTCTCCTGGGTCTGCGCCGCAGATCGGCAAAGCGCCGTTCGGCCGGGCGCGGGCGAGACAAGCGCCTTCGAAAAGTATAGGCAACGATGTGCGCGGTTTATGGGTGATGCGTGTGGCCGCACGCCTGGGGCGGTGGCGTGGCCGCGTGTGGGGCCGGGTGTGTGACCGTTAAAGCGGCGTCATGCGCGGCACGTAACATGCGATGGCCCGATCCGTCAGGCCGTGCGGCGTTGGCCGGCCATCCCGCCGTGGCGCGCGGCCACGAAATTTGCCGATACCGATCGATACCGAGCCGCCGGTTTTCACCGCCGTATTACCGACGCCGCAACAACGGATGGGGCCGTCAGGCAAAGCGGCGCAGTCCGTGCGGGTTAGATTAGCGATAGTCTGCTAAAATATTGGGTTTTTCGCCGATATCACATTCAAAGGGACGCGCCGTGCTGTCTACTGCCAATATCACCATGCAATTCGGGCCGAAGCCCCTCTTCGAGAACATTTCGGTCAAATTCGGGGAAGGGAACCGCTACGGCCTGATCGGTGCGAACGGCTGCGGTAAATCCACTTTCATGAAGATTCTCGGCTCGGATCTCGAACCGAGCTCGGGCAACGTGATGCTCGAACCGAACGTGCGTCTCGGCAAGCTCCGCCAGGACCAGTTCGCCTACGAAGACGTACGCGTGCTCGACGTCGTGATGATGGGCCACACCGAAATGTGGGCCGCCATGACCGAGCGCGACGCGATCTACGCGAACCCCGACGCCACCGACGACGACTACATGCACGCCGCCGAACTCGAAGCGAAGTTCGCCGAGTACGACGGCTACACGGCCGAAGCGCGCGCGGGCGAACTGCTGCTCGGCATCGGCATCGCGATCGAAGACCACAACGGCCCGATGAGCAACGTGGCGCCGGGCTGGAAACTGCGCGTGCTGCTCGCCCAGGCGCTGTTCTCGAAGCCGGACGTGCTGCTGCTCGACGAGCCGACCAACAACCTCGACATCAACTCGATCCGCTGGCTGGAAGATGTTCTGAACCAGTACAACTCGACGATGATCATCATCTCGCACGACCGGCACTTCCTGAACCAGGTCTGCACGCACATGGCCGACATGGACTACGGCACGCTGAAGGTCTACCCGGGCAACTACGACGACTACATGCTCGCCAGCACGCAGGCGCGCGAGCGTCAGCAGGCTGCCAATGCGAAGGCCAAGGAGCGCGTGGCCGACCTGCAGGACTTCGTGCGCCGCTTCTCGGCGAACAAGTCGAAGGCGCGCCAGGCCACCAGCCGTCTGAAGATGATCGACAAGATCAAGATTGAGGAATTCAAGCCGTCGTCGCGGCAGAACCCGTTTATCCGTTTCGAGTTCGAGAAGAAGCTGCACAACATCGCGGTGGTGGCGGATACCATCTCGAAGAAATACGAACGCTCGATCTTCAACAACTTCAGCATCAGCGTGCAGCCGGGCGAGCGCATCGCGATCATCGGCGAGAACGGCGCGGGCAAGACCACGCTGCTGCGCTCGCTGCTCGGCAATCTGCAACTCGATCACGGCACGGTGAAGTGGGCGGAAAACGCCAACATCGGCTACATGCCGCAAGATACCTACGAAGAGTTTCCGACTGACGTCACGCTGATGGACTGGATCGACCAGTACCGCAAGGAAGGCGACGACGAGCAGATGGTGCGCGGCACGCTCGGCCGCCTGCTGTTCAATGCGGACGACATCCGCAAATCGGTCAAGGTGCTGTCGGGCGGCGAGAAGGGCCGCATGATCTGGGGCAAGCTGATGCTCGGCCGCCACAACGTGCTGCTGATGGACGAGCCGACCAACCACATGGACATGGAGTCGATCGAGTCGCTGCAGATCGCGCTCGACAAGTTCGACGGCACGCTGATTTTCGTCTCGCACGACCGCGAATTCGTGAGCGGCCTCGCGAACCGGATCATCGAAGTGAAGACCGATGGGACGTTGAACGACTTCGGCGGTAATTACGAGGACTTCCTGACGAGTCAGGGCGTGGAGTAAAGCCTGTTCGAGGCAGCCGGTTTGTCCTGATTGTCTTGAGGCAGCGTAGCGAAACCTGATGGAACCCGATGGCCCGCCGAGGTGGATACCTCGGCGGGCTTTTTGCTGTGGCGCAGGCGTTTCCTTATCCGGACACGAATGCCGGCCGCAAAAATAGAAAATGCCGGGACGTCCCGGCATTTTCCATGGCATGGCATTCAGGCGCGGTACGACACGATGCGCGACCTGCCTCACCCGCATTCCCCGCGATTTGCGGAGAAAACCGGCCTACGGCTTGTCTGGCCTACAACCGGTCGTACTGAAAACGCATCGCCGTGCCTTCCCGTTTGATACGTTCCCAGATCGCGCGCTTTTCCTCGTCGCTGAGGAACACCCAGTTGGATACTTCGTCGGCGGTGCGGCCGCAGCCTTTGCAGACTTCATCGAACAGCGTGGAGCAGACGCCGACGCACGGGCTGTCGGGGAGATCGTGAAGATTCGAAGTCATCGGAAACCTTGTGGCGCAAAAGCGGAGTCCCGCCATGTTACCCGATGCGTAAGCGTCACGCGCCCAGCGCCAACTGCCACAGCAAGGCCCCATTGAGCATCACGATAAACGCCGCCGACAGCCACGCGAGCGCAAGCGGCACGCCATGCACGCGCCAGCCGCGCATGAGGTTCGCATCGGATGCGTAGCGGATCAGCGGCACGACCGCGAGCGGCAATTGCAGGCTCAGCACCACCTGGCTCGCGACGAGCAGTTGGTTCGAGCCGCGCGGACCAAACAGCGCGACCGCGAGCAGCGCCGGCCCGATCGCGAGCGCGCGCGTGAGCAGCGCGCGTTTCCAGCGCGGCAGCCGGATTTGCAGAAAGCCTTCCATGACGGTCTGACCGGCCAGCGTGCCGGTGACGGTCGCGCTCAGGCCGCAGGCGAGCAGTGCCGCCGCGAACAGGATGCTGGCCCAGCGGCTGCCGACGAGCGGCGCGATCAGCCGGTGCGCGTCGGCGAGATCGGTCACGTCGCGATGCCCGCTCGCGTAGAACACGGCCGCCGCGACGATCAGCAGCGCCGCGTTGATGACGAATGCGAACGCGAGCGAGCCGAACGTATCGAGATTGACCACGTGCAGCGCGACCTTGATGCGCGGGTCGCTGCCGTCCGGCGCGTGATGCTTGACGAGCGCCGAGTGCAGATAGAGGTTGTGCGGCATGACCGTCGCGCCGACGATGCCGGCCGCGAGCCACACCATGCCCGCATTCCTCAGCAGCTCGACGCTCGGCGCGGTGCCGGCCAGCGCCGCACGCCAGTCGGGCCGCGCGAGCGCGAGTTGCACGACGAAGCACAGGCCGACGAAGCCGATCAGCACGGCGATCACCGCTTCGAGGCGGCGGCCGCCTTTCTGCTGGAGCGCGAGCAGCGCGAACGTGCAGACCGCCGACATCATTACGCCGACCGTCAGCGAGACGCCGAGCAGCAGTTGCAGTGCAACGGCGCTGCCGACCACCTCGGCGACGTCGCAGGCGATGATCGCGACCTCGCTCGTCAGCCACAGGAACAGCGTCGCGCGCCGGCCGTTGCGCTCGCGGCATAGCTGCGCGAGGTCGCGCCCGGTTACGACGCCGAGCCGCGACGACAGCCATTGCATCAGCATCCCCATCGCGCTCGACAGCAGCACGATGCCGAGCAGCCGGTAGCCGTAGCCCGCGCCGGCGCCGAGCGCGGTCGCCCAGTTGCCGGGGTCGATATAGCCGACCGCGATCAGCGCGCCAGCGCCGAGGAACGAGAACCAGTGCGCGGGCCGCGTGGGCTCGCCCGGCAGACGCCGGCGGCGGTTGGGGCGCAACGCGAAAGGATTGGTGTTCATCGGTGCCTGAGGTCGGAGAGACGCATCCTCTTGCAAGCCACCTGCCCGTCGCGCGCGGCGGGCGGTGGAGCGAGGCAGGGCGGCTATTGCATGATGGCGGCGCCAGCCTCAAGCGCCTATTGTGCACCGCTACTCGCGCGCTCACCTGACAACGGGATGACAGTGCGATAACGGCGGGCTGGCGACGCCGGCGCAAGCCGCGGCCACCCGGTTATCAGCCCCATAATCCCGCATAATTTTAGGTGGACACGCGCCGATAACCCGTTAAAATTGCGGCCATTTTGCAGCGGTGCGGCCCGAGCTGTGCCGTTTGCGCGACAGCTCGGCGTTTTTTTTGGACCGCGCGGTAATTGGTGGTAGTTTTCGGGGGCCGCGCGCGACGCAGCGGCTTGAGTGACGACGGGATCGGAGAACGGGATGAAACGACGGGTAGTGGGGCAGGTGGTGGCGCTGGTCTTGTGCGCGGCGCCGTGGTTGACGGCCGCTGCGAAGGATACGCAGCTCAACGTGTATAACTGGTCCGACTACATCGCGAAGGACACGATCCCGAACTTCACGAAGCAGACCGGCGTGCAGGTCAGGTACGACAACTACGACAGCGACGACACGCTGCAGGCCAAGCTCCTCACCGGCAATTCGGGCTACGACATCGTCGTGCCGACCAGCAACTACGCGGGCAAGCAGATCGCCGCCGGCATTTTCGAGCCGCTCGACAAATCGAAGCTGCCGAACCTTAAATATCTCGACCCGTCGCTGATGGCGCTCGTCGCCGGCGCCGATCCGGGCAACAAGTACGTGGTGCCCTGGGCTTACGGCACGACCGGGCTCGCCTACAACGTCACGAAGGCCCAGCAGATTCTCGGCAAGGACACCCCGCTCGATAACTGGGACATCCTCTTCAAGCCCGAGAACATCTCGAAGCTGAAGGCCTGCGGCGTGTCGGTGCTCGATGCGCCGGACCAGATGTTCGCGGCCACGCTGCACTACATGGGTAAGGATCCGATGAGCACGAACCCGGCCGACTATCGCGCCGCGCTCGAAGTGCTCAAGAAGATCCGTCCGTACATCACGCAGTTCAACTCGTCGGGCTATATCAACGATCTGGTCGGCGGCGACATCTGCTTCGCGTACGGCTGGTCGGGCGACGTCGTGATCGCCAAGCATCGCACGATCGAAGCGAAGAAGCCGTACAGGATCGAGTACTACATTCCGAAGGGCGGCGCGCCGGTCTGGTTCGACGTGATGGCGATTCCGAAGGACGCGAAGCACAAGGAAGCCGCGCTCGAATGGATCAACTACATCGAGACGCCGCAGGTACACGCCGCGATCACCAATGCCGTGTACTATCCGAGCACCAACCTGGAAGCGCGCAAGTACGTGGACAAGGACGTCGCGAACGATCCGGCCGTGTATCCGTCGCCTGAGACCATCAAGACGCTGTTCCTGCTGAAGCCGTTGCCGCCGGAAATCCAGCGGCTGCAAACGCGGCTGTGGACCGAACTCAAGTCCGGCCGCTGAGCGCGGCGCGCAGCAGGGAATCCGCATCATCATGAAGCCCTCGGTGTTCACCGGGGGCTTTGTTCGTCAAACGCCGGAGTGAAGCAGCATTATGATCAGTAGTGACCAGCCGGGCGCGCTGGCGGGGGTGGGCGCGCCGTCCCCGGGCCCGAACGCCGTGACGGGCGACGCAGCGGACCAGTTCATCCAGATCGTCGACGTCGTGAAGAAGTTCGGCGAGACCGTGGCGGTCAAGGGCGTCAATCTGTCGGTGAAGAAGGGCGAACTGTTCGCGCTGCTCGGCAGTTCGGGCTGCGGCAAGTCGACCTTGCTGCGCATGATGGCCGGGCTCGAAACCGTGACCTCGGGCAGGATCCTGATCGACGGCGAAGACCTCGCGCAACTGCCGCCGTACCGCCGGCCGGTCAACATGATGTTCCAGTCGTACGCGCTCTTTCCGCATATGACGGTCGAGGCGAACGTCGCGTTCGGCCTCAAGCAGGAAGGCGTGCCGAAGGCCGAACTGAAAGACCGCGTGCACAACGCGCTCGAACTCGTGCAAATGGGCCGCTTCGCGAAGCGCAAGCCGCATCAGCTGTCGGGCGGCCAGCAGCAGCGCGTCGCGCTGGCGCGCTCGCTGGTCAAGCGCCCCAAGCTGCTGCTGCTCGACGAGCCGATGTCGGCGCTCGACAAGCAGATTCGCCAGCGCACGCAGATCGAACTCGTCAATATTCTCGACCAGGTCGGCGTGACCTGCATGATGGTCACGCACGATCAGGAAGAAGCGATGACGATGGCGAGCCGCCTCGCCGTGATGAGCGAAGGCCAGATCGTTCAGCTCGGCACGCCGCACGAGGTCTACGAGTATCCGAACAGCCGCTTCTCGGCGGAATTCATCGGCTCGACCAATCTGTTCGACGGCCATACGGTCGAGGACGAAGCCGATCACGTCTTTATCGAAACGCCGGACCTGCCGTGCCAGCTGCACGTCAATCACGGCATCACGGGACCGCTCGGCATGCCCGTGACGATCTCGGTGCGCCCCGAGCGCATCGCGCTCACGCGCAAGCCGCCCGAGGGCGCGCACAACTGGGGCAAGGGCGTCGTCACGAATATCGCGTACATGGGCGGCTATTCGCTCTATCACGTGAAGCTTGAGGGCGGCAAGACCGTGATCGCGAACGTGACGAGCCTCGCGCTCACCGAGATCGAGCCGCCTACCTGGGGCGACGAAGTGTACGTGCGCTGGAGCGCATCGGCCGGCGTGGTGCTGACGTCATGAAAGAGGCGCTCGTGTCGTTCTTCGCGTGGCCGGTGCGGCGCCTGAAGCTCACGGGCCGCACCGCGGTGGTAGCGGGGCCGTTTATCTGGCTGCTGCTGTTCTTCCTCGTGCCGTTCCTGCTGGTCGTGAAGATCAGCTTCGCCGATTCGCAGCTCGGCATTCCACCGTATACGCGCCTCGTCGACTTTGCCGACGGCGCGCTGCACATCACGCTCGACCTGTCGCACTACGCGTTTCTGCTGACCGACAGCCTGTACTTCGCGACCTACGTCAACTCGGTGGTGGTCGCGGCGATCTCGACCGTGCTGTGTCTGCTGATCGGCTACCCGATGGCCTACTACATCGCGCGCTCGAATCCGGCCACGCGCAATCTGCTGATGATGGCCGTGATGCTGCCGTTCTGGACGTCGTTCCTGATCCGCGTGTACGCATGGATCGGCATCCTGAAGAACAACGGCTTGCTGAACAACTTCCTGATGTCGATCGGGCTGATTCATACGCCGATCGAGCTGTATCACACGAACACGGCCGTCTATATCGGCATGGTCTATTCGTACCTGCCGTTTCTCGTGATGCCGCTTTACGCGCACCTCGTGAAAATGGACCTGACCTTGCTCGAAGCCGCCTACGACCTCGGTGCGAAACCGTGGAAGGCGTTCTGGCAGATCACGCTGCCGCTCTCGAAGAACGGCATCGTCGCGGGCTGCCTGCTGGTGTTCATTCCGGCGGTCGGCGAGTACGTGATCCCTGAGCTGCTCGGCGGCGCGAATACGCTGATGATCGGCCGCGTCATGTGGAACGAGTTCTTCGACAACGCCGACTGGCCGATGGCATCCGCCGTGACGTGCGCGATGGTGCTGCTGCTGCTCGTGCCGATGGCGCTGTTCCAGCATGCGCAGGCGAAGGCCTTGGACGAGGGCCGCCAATGAAGCCGAATCGCCTGTTGCAGCTGATCGCGCTCGGCATCGGCTTTCTGTTCCTGTATATCCCGATCGTGAGCCTCGTCGTGTATTCGTTCAACGAATCACAACTGGTCACGGTCTGGACCGGTTTTTCGACGCGCTGGTATGCGGCGCTGCTGCACGACGACGAGCTGATCGCCTCGGCGTGGCTGTCGCTGCGCATCGGTTTGATGACGGCGTTCGCGTCGGTTGTCATCGGCACCTGGGCTGGTTTCGTGCTCGCGCGCATGGGGCGCTTTCGCGGCTTCACGTTGTATACGGGCATGATCAACGCGCCGCTCGTGATTCCCGAAGTGATTCAGGGCATCTCGCTGCTGCTGCTGTTCATCGAAATGGCGCACCTGATCGGCTGGCCGGCCGAACGCGGTATCTTCACGATCTGGATCGGCCATGTGATGCTGTGCATTTCGTACGTCGCGATCATCGTGCAGTCGCGTGTGCGGGAGTTGCATCCGTCGCTCGAAGAGGCCGCGCTCGACCTCGGCGCGACGCCGCTGCGCGTGTTCTTCTTCGTCACGCTGCCGCTGATTTCGCAGGCGTTGGTGTCGGGCTGGCTGCTGTCGTTTACGCTGTCGATCGACGACCTCGTGCTGTCGGCGTTCCTGTCCGGCCCCGGTTCGACGACCTTGCCGCTCGTCGTGTTCTCGCGCGTGCGCCTGGGCCTGAATCCCGAGATGAACGCGCTTGCGACGCTGTTCATCGCGGTCGTGACGGTCGGGGTGGTCGCGGCCAACTTCGTCATGCAGCGCGCCGAGCGCAAGCGCGCGATGATGGCGGTGTGACGCGGACATAGCGTGCCCGCGCGCAAGGACGTGCGGCGCGCCGCGTGCGCGGCGGCTATTTCTTTCCTCGACCGCCGTTGTGCGGGCTACTGTTTTTCCAACCGATGACCCTGCTCGAGTGCCTTGCGCGCGTGATGGACTGGGAGCCGCTTTATCGCCTGTGGGAACTGATCGTGATGATCTGCAAGTTCCTGTGGGACCTGCTGCGGCTGCTGAGCGGCGGCGGCTGAGAGCGCCGGCCCGCGGCGGTGCCGGCAAGGCTGGCGGATCGATGCATCGGCTTAGACCGAGGCGCGGCGCGTTTCCTCAGGCCTGCACGTCCGCCTGGACCCGCGCATGAACCGCTGGCGTCCCCAGAAACGTGCGCAGATCGGAGAGCACGCGCTCGGGCGCTTCTTCCATCGGAATATGGCCGAGTTCCGCATACATGACCGATTGCGCGCCCGGAATGCGGCTCGCGAACTCGGCGGCATGGGCGGTCGGAATCCAGCGGTCTTTCGCGCCCCACAGCACGAGCGTGGGGACGTCGAGCGTTTTCAGCGCCTCGGTGTCGAGCGCGCGGAAGTCTAGCGTCGGCACCATCTTGCCGATCGCCGCGCGCGTGCCCTCGCCGTGGAAGAACTCGACGTAGCGGCGCAGCGTCAGCGGGTCGAGCTTGCGCGGATCGCCATACACGTTGCGCACCGCGCTTGTGACGATCACCTCGGGCAGCCACCACGGCGAACTGACGCGCACCAGCGAGCGGTTGAACAGGTCGATGTAGATCGGCAGTTTCATCGGAAAGCCGGCCGAATCGATCAGCACGAGCCGCTCGACGGCGCCGCGATGGCGCAGCGCGTAGTCCCATGCAATCAGGCCGCCGAGCGAATTGCCGATCAGCGTCGCGCGCGCGATGCCGAGCGCCTGCATGAACGTGTCGATGAAGCGGCGGTAGGTCGGCAGGTCCATCGTTTCGATTGCGCCGCTCGCCGAATGCAGCGGTCCCGTCACGCCGAATGGCGGCAGATCGAGACGGATCACGCGATGCGCGCGTTTCAGCTCGTCGGCGACACGGTTCCACGTATGCAACGATGAAGCGAAGCCGTGAATCATCACGATCGTGCTGCCCTGGCCCGCGTCTTCGCTTGCACCTTCGTCCACGTAATGCACGTCGGCGCCCATGATCGTCACGAACTTCGAGCCGCTTTGCGTATAGCGCCGACGCAGTTCGTCGCGCGGCACGCTCGTGATGCCGAGACGCGCGGCGAGCGGGCGCCGCGGCAGCATCGCAGCGGAAGCGGATGAGGTGGAGCCGGTGTCTGCCATGTTCTTATCTCCCTGTGTTGTTAGTTGTTCGGTGTGGGTGTCGCTCGGGGGCCGCATGCTTTTCGCCAGTCACGCCTTGCCTGCGGCAGCCCGGCAGCAAGTAAAGCGCCAGGCCCGGCGCCAGGCAGGGCGGCACGCCCAGCCTCAACGCGCGAAGCGGTAATCCTCGGGCCGCACGCGCCGCGTGCGCCTGCGAAACGCGAACGTGAAGCCGGGCCAGATCGCCGTGACCTTGCCGCTATTCGTCTGATACCAGCTATGGCAGCCCGTGGTCCATACCGAGCGGCGCATGTCCTGTTGCAGACGCGCATTGAAATCGCGCTGCACGTCGGCGCGCACGGTCATCGTGCGAGCGTTCCGCCTGCGCAATACGCGCAGGCAATCGACGATGTATTGCAACTGCGACTCGATCATATAGATCATCGAGTTGTGGCCGAGCCCCGTATTCGGGCCGACGATCATGAAGAAGTTCGGAAAGTTCGCGATGCTCGTGCCGAGATAGGCTTCGGGACCGTCGCGCAGCCATAGCGTGCTCAGATCGGCGCCATCGAGTCCGCTCACTTCGAACGGCGCGCGCACGTCGTTGACCTGGAAGCCGGTGCCGCAAATGATCGCGTCCACCTGACGATGCACACCGTCTTCGGTCACGATGCCATCGGCGACGATCTCGCGAATGCCGCTCGTCACCACCTCGACGTTCGGCGCGCAAACCGCGGGGTAGTAGTCGCTCGACAGCAGGATGCGCTTGCAGCCGAGCCGGTAGTTCGGCGTCAGCTTCGCGCGCAGCGCCGGGTCGCGCACACGACGCTCGAGATAGCTGAGACCGAATTTCGTCGGCAGCTTCATGAGCTTCGGATTGACGACGAACGCCAGCGCGCGCGATTCGAGCTGCCAGTAGATGGCGCTGCGCACGAGACGCTGCGTGAACGGCAGCGCGCGGAATAGCCGCTGCATGCGCGGGCCGACGGCTTTGTCGGGCTTCGGCATGACCCACGGCGCGGTGCGCTGGAACAGATCGAGGTGCGCGACGCGCGGCTGGATTCTCGGCACGAACTGGATCGCGCTGGCCCCGGTGCCGATCACCGCGACGCGTTTGCCGTCGAGCGGATAGGCATGGTCCCAGCGCGCCGAATGAAACAGCTTGCCCGCGAAGCGTTCGATGCCCGCGATGCGCGGCAAGGCGGGACGCGAGAGCGGGCCGCTCGCGGCAATCAGCACGTCGGCCTCGACGGTTTCGCGTGTGCCGTTCGTATCGATGTCGACATGCCAGAGCTGCCGCGTGTCGTCGAAGCGCGCCGCGCTCACCTTCGCATTGCAGCGCACGTAGCGCTCGATGCCGTACTTGCGCGCGCAGTGCCGCAGATACGCGAGGATTTCGGCCTGACCGCTGAATGCGCGCGACCACGACGGGTTCGCTTCGAACGAAAACGAATAGAGATGCGAGGGGATGTCGCAGGCCGCGCCGGGGTAGGTGTTGTCGCGCCACGTGCCGCCGATATCGCTCGCGGCCTCGTAAATCGTGAACGACGCGATGCCCATCCGCAGCAGACGGATCGCCATGCCGATGCCGGCAAAGCCGCTGCCGACGATCGCAATGTGCGGTGTCGCGGATGAAGCGGAAGGGGCAGGCGTCACGGCGGTCTCCGGCATGGGGTGAAAGCGGTGTAGGACAGGTAGGGCGAATGGGTACGCCGACAGTTACGCCGACGGGTGTTCGTTCCGGTTGCGAACGCCGGGCCGAGGCGGGCAGCCTCTACGTCTACGCCTGTCTACACGCGCAGCGTAAAGCGCAGGGTAGACAACTGTACACATTGCGTCAAGATCGTTTAGAGTGCTGCTATCAAACGGACCCACGGCGGCACCTACCGTGGTACCCACTGTGGCACCTACAGCGTCATGCCCGAAAACCCCATGACCTCCTTCCCCGAAGCGGCGCTTCTCGCCGGCCAGGAATTGCCGCCCGGCAAACGCAAGTTGATCGAAGCCGCGCTGCGGCTGACCGCCGGCGGCCGCAGTTTCGCGAGCCTCGGCTTGCGCGAACTCGCGCGCGAGGCGGGGCTCAACCCGAACACGTTCTATCGCCATTTCAGCACGCTCGACGATCTGGCGCGCGAAGCCGTCGAATCGGTAAGCCGGCGTCTGCGGCCGATGCTGCGGCGCGAACGCTGGCTCGCCGCGCACGACGAACCGCATAGCGTGCCGCGTCGCGCCTGCGTGGCGTTCTTTGCGTTCGTGCAGGAAAACCGCGCGGCGTTTCTGAGCGCGCTCGCCGAATATCACGGCACCTCGCCGGCACTGCGCGAAGCGGTGCGCGCGAATCTGCACGAGGTGGCGGCGGAAATGGCGGACGACGTCGTGCAGCTCGACTTGATGCCACAGTTAGCGCGCGGGACCGTCGACGAAGTCTGCACGCAGGTCGTGCTGCAACTGTTTCATCTATCCGCTGAATACATCGACGCGAGTGCCGAGCGGCGCGACGCCTTGATCGATTATGCGGAGCGCTTCATCGTGCGGCTGTTCGCGGGGGCGGTACTGCTTGCGCAACACGCGGCCGGTAGCGCGGATGAGCCGGCGCGGGTTTGAGGTCGACGAATTCGCGCTGCGCAGCGCTCAGCAAAACCGGCCGGCAAAAAAACAGGCTCCTTCGCGAAGGAGCCTGTTTTCGTCGACGCGGGCCGCATGGCGACCCGCGATATCAGATCAGGGTCGGGGATCAGGTATCGGTCCAGCCGCCCGAATCGTCGTTGCTGCCCATGTCGATACCGCCGCCGCTGTTGTCGTTCCAGTCGTTCGAACCCTGACCGAAGTCGAGTCCGCCGCCGTTGCCGCCATCGTTGCCGCGGCGGCGCAATTCGTCGTCGTCGACGATCACGTCGCGCTCCACCACGCGGTCGCGCCCATGGTTCAGCGCCTCGCCGAGCAGCACGCCGGTCAGGAGGCCGCCCATGCCGCCACCCATGCCGCCGCCTTGCTGCACGATGACCTGCGGCTGCTGCTGATACGGACCCTGCTGCGGATAAGGCGCCTGCGGGCTGCCGAAGCGCTCGGCTTCCTGCGCATAGGCCGATTGCTGGCTGCCGGGCGCTGGTGCTGCGGCCGGATCGGGCCGGCCGTCGGCGCGCGCGCGCAAGCTCGCGATACGCTGTTCGAGTTCGTCGAGCTGATACGGCGGCAGCGGATTCTTGCCGTTCGAGAGCGTTTCGACGACGCCGCGCAATTGGTCTTCCGTCGCTTCGACTTCCTTTTCCAGCGCTTCATGACCCGGCGCGGTCGAAATCTTCACGTCGAGCTTGATCGAACGCACCGCGTTCAGCATGTCGGTTGCTCGCTTCAGTTGCGTGCGGCGCTCGTCGTCGGCGCGCGTGTCTTCCTGCGTGCGGGCGCGGCGCAAGGTCCAGCGCAGCACGAGCGCGATGATCGCGATCAGAATAAGGAGACCGATCCACATACCCACCCCCGGACCATGAGATTGTTGCGCTTGCGGCATCATCGCCGACGGTTGCTGCACAGCAGGCGCATTCTGCTGCGCGAACGGATTCGCGGCGTGACGGGTGACGTTGCCGCCCGCGTTTTCCGCATCGCGGCGCAGGCGTGCTTCGGTTTGCGCGAAACGGCCCGGGTCGGTGAAGCGGATCTGCGGATCGAGCGTCTTCGCCTGCTGCACCTGCGCGAGCGCGTCGCCGTAACGGCCTTCGCGATCGAGCACCTGCGCGTACAGGTAGTGCGCACGCGCGTTGTTCGGATGCGCCTGCAGCACTTCGGTGAGGCCGGCATCGGCCTGCTGCCAGTTGCCTTGCGACATCGCCGATTCGATCTGCTGCACCGTCGGCACCGCGAACGCGGCGGCCGAAACGAGCAGCAGCGAAGCGCAGGCGGTTGCGAGAAATTTTTTCATGTGCGGACCGGGCGCGGCGCGCCCGTCTCCTTCAGTCGATTGCGGTGGCCGCCATGAGCGGCCGGTATGCCGGCTCTGCCGCGAGCGGCGGTCCGGCAAGCACTGCGGTTGCCGCGCGTACCTCGAAGGCGCGGCGATTCACGTACACGTACCGCGGCACGCTCGCCACGGCACGCTTGTCGCTGCACAATTACTGCGCCGGCGTGTTGAGCTGCTTCTTCAGCGCTTCGAGACGATCGTCGACGGACGGGCCGCGGTTCAGGTCCGCGAGCTTGTCGTCGAGCGCCTTACCGCTTTTCTCGTCGGCGGAATTCAGGCGTGCGTCGGAACGCGCGTTCGACAGCGCGACCTTGTCTTCGAGCTTCTGGAAATCTTCGGACAGATTCTTGCCGCCGATGCCGCCCAGCGCGGTGGCCGCCGTATCCTTCGCCTGCGCGATCTGCTGCTTCGCCTGCAGGATGTTCGAGCGTGCGTTGAGGTCGTTGCGGCGCGTGCGCATGTCGTCGATCTGGCTCTTCAGCTGCGAGACCGACGGCTCGAGCGAGGTCAGCTCCTTCGTCAGCGCATCGCGTTCGGCTTCGGCGGTGGCCTGCGCGCCGAGCGCTTCACGCGCGAGCGCCTCGTCGCCGGACTGCAGCGCGCGGCGCGCGCCGTCTTCGTATTTCTTCGCCTTGTCCGCGGCAACATCGCGCTTGCTCTGCTGAGTGGCGACCTGCGCCTGAATCTCGATCAGCGAGTTCTCGGCCTTGCCGATGCTGTCGTCGAGTTCGCGCACGATCTGGCGCGAGTCGCGCGACGGATCCTGCACCGAGTCGGCCGCATCGTTCAGAAGACCTTTGAGCGTGCGCGAAATGCTGTCAAAAAGCGACATGAAAACCTCCAGAGAATGTAAGCGGCGCCGACGATGTCCGCGCGCCGCGACTGCCTTGAACTGCTACTTTACGCCGCCGCGCGCGATGCTGCGCAACGTTCGGACCGGAGTTCGGGGCGTACCGGCCAATTGCAATAGCGCGGCCCCGAATTGTTCGCGAGCATGGCTTGAATCGATGACGTTTCGATGAGCGAAAGCGCCTCGCGAGCCTGCACTTGACGGCGGATATTACACCATCGGCTTTGTCTCGAAATGGCTTGCGCGAGGCGGCTGCGCGCGGGTTTTGCCGTGCGGCGGAGGCTGTTGTCGTAGTTGCGGTATCGGTGTGGCGGCCCAGGTTGCCGACGGCTGGTCATGTGTCATGCGCCGATGTAACGATCTGCAACAGAGAGCGGTTTCTTGAGGCGTTTTGCGCGTGCTTTGTGCATAGCGACGCAGCATCGGGCGGGCGTCATGCGTGGTGATTGCCGTTCACGCGAAGCGGCCGCCTTCCGTGCTGGTGTCGCTGCGGGGTTCGTCGTCGTCGCTGGCTTTG
>NZ_JAAGPS010000065.1:0-238 GCF_017105025.1 Paraburkholderia sp. Ac-20336
GAAAAAAAAAAAAAAAAAAAAAAATAAACAGGATGAAGATAAAAATACAAAACAGAAAATGCAAAAGAGAGGGCAGAAAAAAGAGAAAAACAAAATCTGACAGGTATAAAGAAGGGAACACATACATAGTAGAACGAGTAAGATAACAGAAGCAACTAGTGCAAATCACAGAACATCAGGCCGACAGGAAAGGCTATACAAAGAACGTAGATGGGAGAAGAGTGCTAGGTGCACTAGA